>CABSMK010000022.1 GCA_902478825.1 uncultured Collinsella sp. | reverse complement strand
CTCTATTCGTCGGCAGCGTCAGATGTGTATAAGAGACAGGGTAGTTTCGGGCGGTGCGGTCGGTTGTGACCAGGCCTCGGGTTGGGCTGCGGTCAACGCCGGCGGCAAACACGTCGTGGTGCTGGGGACGGGCGCCGACGTGGTCTACCCGCGTTCGAGCGCGGGGCTTATTACGCGCACGCTCGATACGGGCGGCGCGGTCGTGTCGATCTCTCCGTGGGGCATGGGTCCGCGCAAGTTTGCCTTTCCGCGTCGCAATCGCGTGATCGCGGCCCTGTCGCAAGCCCTCTTTGTATCCGAGGCGGGTATGCCTTCCGGGACGTTTTCTACAGCCGAGGCTGCTATGGATTTGGGGCGCGAACTTCTTGCCGTGCCGGGGTCGATCCTATCGCCCGAGTCGCGTGGCACGAATTACCTCATTGCGAACGGTGCCTGCTGCATTGTCGACGAGGAGTCCATCGAGATGGCTATCTCTCGCATATACGGCACCCTGCGCTACTCGCGCCCCGATGCTCCCGGCATTGCCGACCTGAATCCAACACAGCAGACCGTGATGCATGCGCTCATCGCCTCTCCGCTCAAGGTCGACGACATCGCGGCGCTCGTCTCACTCGATGCTGTCGGCGTACTCAAACTCTTGGGTTCGCTTGAACTCGAGGGCCTTATCGAGCGCATGATGGATGGAAGGTATGCGCCCTCCAAGTTTGCCCTTCACGCCCAGACGCCCTTCGGTCACAATGGAAAACGTGTCAATTAGAAAGGTGTTTGCAGATGCAGTTCGATCAGGTGACGGTTATCGGTGGCGGTCTGGCGGGTTCGGAATGCGCGATTCAGCTGGCAGACCGCGGGTTTGCCGTAAAGCTGTGCGAGATGCGCCCCCAGGTGAGCTCCCCGGCTCACCATACCGATCACCTGGCAGAGCTCGTCTGCTCCAATTCGTTTAAGTCGACCCGTCCGGATTCCGCGGCTGGTTTGCTGAAGGCCGAGCTTGAGCGCATGGGTTCAGTCCTGCTCGACTGCGCCCATCGCGCTGCTGTTCCCGCTGGTGGCGCCCTGGCGGTCGACCGTGTTACATTCTCCGAGCTCGTCGAGGCTGAGGTTGCCGCCCGCCCCAATATCGAGGTCGTTCACGGCGAGGTCACCCAGATCCCCGAGGGCCACGTGGTCATTGCCGCGGGCCCGCTGTGTTCACCGGCGCTGAGCGAAGAGGTCATGAAGCTCGTCGGTGGCGACGCCCTTGCGTTCTTCGATGCCGCGGCGCCGATCGTCGATGCCTCCACGCTCGATATGGACGTGCTGTTTTCGCAGTCGCGCTACGAGGAGCAGGGGAGCGGCGACTATCTCAACGCTCCGCTCAACAAGGAGGAGTACGAGGCCTTTATCGAGGCGCTCACCACGGCCGACCGCGTGGTGCTCAAGGACTTTGAGGGCGGCGATCTGTTCCAGGCCTGCCAGCCTGCCGAGGAGGTTGCGCGCACCGGCAAGGACGCCATTCGCTTTGGCGCCATGAAGCCCGTCGGCCTCACCGACCCGCGTACCGGACGTCGCCCTTGGGCGGCGATTCAGCTGCGTGCCGAGAACAAGGAGAAGACCGCCTATAACCTGGTGGGCTTCCAGACCAACCTGACCTTTGGCGAGCAGAAGCGCGTCTTCCATATGGTGCCGGGCCTGGAGAACGCTGAGTTCTTCCGCTACGGTGTCATGCACCGCAATACCTTTGTCGACGCCCCGCACGTGCTCGATGGCACCTTTGCCGTGCCCGGTACCGGCGTGCGCCTGGCCGGTCAGATCACCGGCACCGAGGGGTACATGGAAGCCGTGGCGACCGGTCTGCTCGCGGCGCTCAACACCTATGCAGAGGCTATCGGCGCCGATTCCGTCGAGTTGCCCCGCGTGGGCGCCCTGGGTGCGCTCGTGGGCTATGCGACCGATCCTGCCACCGTGGGCTATCAGCCCATGCATGTCAACTTTGGCCTGGTGCCGCCGCTCGAGGACGGTAAGCGCCGCAGCAAGCGCGACCGCTATCAGGCCTATGCGGACCGTGCGCTCGAGGCCCTCGATGCCTACTTGGCCACGCGTTCCGACTTGTTTGGAGGCGACCGGTCATAGCCTTTGACCTGTACGACACCGTCGACTCTTTTATCGCCTATATCGCACGCGTTGAGGGGCTTTCTCCCAACACGGTGACGGCCTATGGCTCGAGACTGGAGCGCTTTGCTGCCTGGTGCGAGCGCGAGGATATTGATGCTTTCGCTGCCGACGTGCGCACCATTCGTCGCTATCTTGCTGAGCTTTCGCGTGAGCAGGTGGCTCCCCGAACGCTTGCGGCGCACCTGTCGGCTATCCGATCTCTCTATCGCTGGATGGCTGCCGAGGGGATTGTCGAGGGCGATGCGGTCTCGGCGATCGCGTCGCCCAAGCTGCCGCGTGACCTGCCGGGCGTCCTTACGACCCAGCAGGTCGAGGTGCTGCTCAAGACGCCTGATACCTCAACACCCGCGGGACTGCGCGATGCGGCGATGCTCGAGTTGCTCTATGCCTCGGGTGCCCGCATCTCAGAGCTTGCGGCGCTCAATGTGGAATCCATCTCATGGTCCGAGCGCACGCTGCGCCTGTGGGGCAAGGGGAGCAAGGAGCGTATCGTCCCTCTGTATCGTCGTGCGCTCGATGTGACGCGTCTCTATATTGAAGAGGGGAGGCCGGAGTTGCTCGCTCGGGCAAAGCGCCGCGACCTCGCTACCGGGCCGCATCCGCTGCTTATATCGGCGCGCGGCAATCGCATGAGCGCCGCGATGCTCCGGCGGCGGTTCCATACGCTGGCGACGCTCGCCGGCATTCCGGCTGACATCGCCCCGCATGCGATGCGCCATACCTTTGCGACCGACTTGCTCGAGGGCGGTGCGGACCTGCGCTCGGTTCAAGAGCTGCTGGGCCATGCGAGCTTGTCTACAACGCAGATTTACACGCATCTCACACCCGATCGGCTTAAACGTGCCGTGGCTCAAGCCCATCCCCGCGGCGAATAGTGGCTGGGACGTCCCGCGCCGCACTCAGGTGTGTGGTTTTGATTGCGGGTTGGCAGGAAGAGGCATTCCTGCTATCATTCAACGGGTTGCTTCACGGCAACATGTTTTTATCACGCACGCGCGGCTACTTCATACCGTGGTGCCCGGGCTTTGGTAGCACATGTCCGGGTTGGTTTTGGAGGATGACCCCGCGCGGAGGCAAACCACAGGAGGTTTAACATGGCTACCAAGATTAATATCCGCACCCTGCTCGAGGCCGGCTGCCACTTCGGTCACCAGACCCGTCGCTGGAACCCCAAGATGAAGCCGTTCATCTTCGGTGAGCGCAACGGCATCTACATCCTCGACCTCAAGCAGACCATCCTCGATGCCGACCAGGCCTACACCTTCGTCAAGAACGTCGCCAAGGGTGGCAACGTGCTGTTCGTCGGCACCAAGAAGCAGGCTCAGGAGGCCGTCAAGAACGCTGCTGAGCGCGCCAACATGCCTTACATCAACCAGCGTTGGCTCGGCGGTATGCTGACCAACTTCGTCACCATCCGCTCCCGCATCAACCGCATGGAGGAGCTCGAGGCCATGGTCGAGGACGGCCGCATGGCTGTTCTGCCCAAGAAGGAGCAGGCTGTTCTCGGCAAGGAGCTCACCAAGCTCCAGACCAACCTCGGTGGCGCCCGCGACATGAAGGGTCTGCCCCAGGCTCTCTTCGTCATCGACACCAAGCGCGAGGAGAACGCCATCAAGGAGGCTCAGCGCCTGAACATCCCCGTCGTCGCCCTGATCGACACCAACTCCGATCCCGACGAGGTCGAGTACGGCATCCCCTGCAACGATGACGCTATCTCCGCTGTCACCCTTATGTGCGAGCTCATGGCTGACGCCTGCCTCGCTGGCTCCGGCAAGGAGCAGGTCTCCGAGGCCGAGATGGCCGCTGAGCCCAAGGCCGAGTAAATCAGTCTTAGTTAATTCTTTTTCATCTCTTTGAAAGGAACCACAATGGCCCAGATTACCGCCGCTATGGTCAAGCAGCTCCGCGAGATGACCGATTCCCCGATGATGGAGTGCAAGAAGGCTCTCGTCGAGGCTGACGGCGACATGGACGCCGCTGTCGACGTTCTGCGTAAGAACGGCCTTGCCAAGGCTGCCAAGAAGGCTGGCCGTGAGACCAACGAGGGCGCTGTCGCCGCGTTCGTCTCCGAGGATGGCAAGACCGGCGCTCTGCTCGAGCTCTCCTGCGAGACCGACTTCGTTGGCTCTAACGCCAAGTTCACCGGCTTTGCTTCCAAGGTCGCTGAGGTTGTCGCTACCACCGAGCCTGCTGACGTCGACGCTCTGCTCGAGAAGCCGATGGGCGAGGAGACCGTTTCCTCCGAGCTCACCGAGATGATTCACATCATGGGTGAGAACATGAAGATCTCCCGCTTCGCTGCCCGCAAGGCCGAGAACGGCGCGCTCGCTTCTTACATCCACATGGGTGGTAAGATCGGCGTCCTCGTCGAGTTCGCCTTCGAGAAGGCTGAGACCGCTCAGGCTGAATCCTTCAAGACCTTCGCTCACGACGTTGCCCTTCAGGTTGCCGCCGTCGCCCCGATCTGCGCTACCCGCGATCAGGTTCCGGCCGAGACCGTCGAGCACGAGAAGCAGATCTACATGGCTCAGGCTGCCGAGTCCGGTAAGCCCGAGGCTATCCAGGAGAAGATGGCTGTCGGCCGTCTGGAGAAGTTCTACAAGCAGTCCGTGCTCACCGAGCAGGAGTTCATCAAGGACAGCTCCCTCACCATCAAGAAGTACGCTGAGCAGGTCTCCAAGGAGCTCGGCGACACCATTACCGTCGTTGCCTTTGACCGTTTGGTCCGTGGCGAGTAAATAAGCTCTTGTAGCTGGTAATGAGCAGGCTGTGGGTTTTACTCACAGCCTGCTTTTTCATGGCTCTTCTTAGAGCCTTTGATAGAATGTTGAGAGTTCAATCTAAAGGAGGATCGCTTTGTCCGACATCCGATATAAACGCGTGCTTCTTAAGCTTTCCGGCGAAGCGCTGATGGGCGACGGCCAATATGGCATCGACCCCAAGGTTACCGACCATCTTGCTAAGCAGGTCAAGGAGCTGCTCGCCGTTGGCCATGAGGTCGGCGTCGTTGTCGGCGGCGGCAATATTTTCCGCGGCATGGCAGGCGCTGCCGGTGGCATGGAGCGTGCTCAGGCCGACTACATGGGCATGCTGGCAACCGTTATGAACGCGCTCGCCCTGCAGGATGCCTTCGAGCATAACGATGTTCCCTGCCGCGTGATGAGCGCTATCCAGATGAACGAGATCTGCGAGCCCTATATTCGCCGTCGCGCCATCAACCACCTTTCCAAGGGCAACGTCGTTATTTTTGCCGCCGGTTCGGGCAATCCGTACTTTACGACCGACACCGCCGCGGCTCTTCGTGCGTGCGAGATCGGCGCCGAGATTCTGATTAAAGCCACCAAGGTTGACGGCATCTACGATAAGGATCCCGTCAAGTGCGCTGATGCCGTCCGTTTTGACAAGATTACCTATCACGAGGTTCTCGTCCGCGGTCTGCAGGTTATGGATTCCACGGCTACGGCACTGTGCCAGGACAACCGTATGCCGATTTTGGTCCTCAACATCGATGGCGAGGACACCGTCAAGCGCGCGCTTTCGGGTGAGCCCGTCGGCACGCTCGTCTATCAGGAGGATTAAGCATGGCAGAGAACATCACCGCCCATATGGATAAGTCGCTCGAGTCCCTCAAGCATAACTTCTCCAAGGTCCGTACCGGCCGCGCCAATGCCAACATTCTGTCCGACATCACCGTCGATTATTACGGTGTTCCCACGCCGGTCACGCAGGTTGCCGCCGTCAAGACCCCCGAGGCCCACATGCTGCTCATCGAGCCGTGGGACAAGGCACTCATCAATGCTATCGTCAAGGCCATCGGCGCTTCCGATCTGGGTATTACCCCCAACTCCGATGGCACCGTCGTTCGTCTTCCGTTCCCGGCTCCCACTGAGGAGCGCCGTCGCGAGCTCGTCAAGGAGTGCCGCGAGTACGCCGAGCAGGCCAAGGTGTCTATCCGTAACATCCGTCGCGACTTCAACAACAAGCTCGAGCGCGATGAGGAGCTCACCGAGGACGATGTCCGTCGCGAGCAGGCCAAGGTCCAGAAGCACACTGATGAGTATGTCGCCAAGGTCGAGGAGCTTCTGAAGGAAAAAGAAGCCGAGGTCATGGAGATCTAAGGTGCAATACGACGAGCATAAACTGGTCGAGTACTTTGCCGACGCCCCTGCGGGCGTCGGTTTTTCCGACCTTGACCTCAATAACATTCCGCACCATATCTCGTGCATCATGGACGGTAACGGTCGTTGGGCCACGTCGCGCGGTCTTGCACGCACCGAGGGCCACAAGGCGGGTATCGTCTCCCTTCGCGAGATTATTACCGCCTGCGTGCGTCTGGGCGTCGACGTGCTTTCGGCCTATGCGTTTTCTACCGAAAACTGGAACCGCCCGCAGCATGAGGTCAACGTCTTGATGCATCTGTTTGCCAAGACGTTTATCGACGAGTTGCCGCTTCTGAAGCGCGAAAACGTTCGCGTTGTCTTTTTGGGCGACATTTCCGCGCTGCCCAAGAAGACCCGCGACGTTTTTGAACGCGGTCTTGCCGAGTGCGCCCATCACACCGGTATGACGCTGGCGCTTGCCGTCAACTACGGCGCGCGCGCCGAGATTACCCGCGCTGTCCGTCAGATCGCACTCGACGTTGCCGCCGGTAAGATTGATCCTGCCGCAATTGATGACGATATGGTGGCTTCCCACCTCTATACCGCTGGTCTTCCCGATCCTGAGCTTGTGATTCGCACCTCTGGTGAGCTGCGCCTTTCGAACTATCTGCTGTGGCAGGTGGCTTATTCCGAGTTCTACGTCACCGATACCTATTGGCCCGACTTTGATCGTTGGGGCCTTGTCGACGCCATTTTGGCCTATCAGGGCCGTGACCGTAGGTTTGGTGGACTGAGCAAGACCGAGGAGGCTTAATCGTGTCCGATCGTCCCAAGGCAACTGCTCCCAAGACGCCTTCGCGCAAAGCTGTCACTGCTGGCGCGCCTGCAGCGAAGGGCGGCACCGGTTCGTGGCTGTCGGGCTTTATTACCCGTGCCGCCGCCGGTATCGTCTACGCCGTTGTCTTTATCCTGTGCCTGGTTTTGGGTATCGTGCCCACGGCCATCTTTGTTTCCGTCATGAGCGGTCTGTGCTGCTATGAGTTTTTCCGTATGACAAGGCTCGATGGCAAGATGGCTAACGAGCGCATGGGTATCGCTGCCGCCGTACTCTTTCCGCTGTCGGCGTTGGGCGATTCGATGTTGCTGAATGCCCTGCTTTTTGCCCTGATGCTCGCTGTGGGCATTTGGTATGTCTGGTCGCCGCGTACCCGCATCTCTGATGTGGCCGTGACGCTCATGGGTCCCATCTACACTGGCTTTATGCTGTCGGCTATCGTGCTGCTGCGCGATGCCGTGCCCGGTTTTGCCGGCGCCCTGCTTTCGGTGGGTGTTTGCGCGTCCCTTTGGGTCTCCGATTCGTTTGCCTACATCGTGGGCAGCCGTATCGGTAAGCACAAGATGGTTCCCAAGATCTCTCCCAAAAAGAGCTGGGAGGGATTTGTCGGCGGCATCCTGGGCTCGGTTTTGGTTTGGCTCATCCTGTGGGCGACGCACTTCTACAAGCTCAGCCTGCCCTATGCGCTGCTGTGCGGCGTGGTCGTGTCCGTCCTGGGCGTTATCGGCGACCTCATCGAGTCGCGCATCAAGCGTGGCGTGGGCGTCAAGGATTCCGGCAACCTTATCCCGGGCCACGGCGGCATGCTCGACCGTAGCGATTCGCTTATCTTCGGTTGCATCACCGCGCAGCTGATGCTGATGATCGGAGGCGTGCTGTAATGTCCTTCCAGACGACGTATGGCTCCGATGGACGTCTCCGTGTTGCCATCCTGGGCTGTACGGGCTCTATCGGCACCCAGGCACTCGATGTGTGCCGTCAGCATGCCGATCGCCTGCAGGTGACGGCGCTGTCCGTTAACTCCAGTACCTCCGAGCTCGTTGCCGCTGCCCGCGAGTTCTCGGTTCCGGCGGTTGCCGTGGCCGATGTCGCTCATGGCGATGACGCCGTGCTGCAGGAGTTGCCCGAGGGAACGAAGCTCGGCGTTGGCGCGCAGGCGGTTTGCGAGCTCGCGCGTCGCGACGATGTCGACTGCGTGCTCGTCGCTATTGTGGGCGCCGCCGGTCTCGAGGCGAGCCATGCGGCCTTGACCTCGAATAAGCGTCTTGCCCTTGCCAACAAGGAGTCCCTCGTCGTCGGCGGCGACTTGCTTATGCCGTTGGCGCAACCGGGCCAGCTTATTCCAGTCGACTCTGAGCACTCCGCCATCTACCAGTGCTATCTGGGGGAGAACCCACGCGAGGCTCATTGTATTTGGCTCACCTGCTCGGGCGGTCCGTTCTTTGGTCGCACCCGCGACGAGCTCGACCGCGTGACGCGTGCCGATGCCCTCGCACATCCCACGTGGGCCATGGGTGCCAAGATCACCATCGACTCCGCCACCCTCATGAACAAGGGCCTGGAGCGCATTGAGGCCATGCATCTGTTTAACTGCGACCTCGATTTCATTAACGTGGTCGTGCAGCGTCAGTCCAAGATTCACTCTATGGTCGAGTTCGCCGACGGCTCCGTGATGGCGCATCTCGGTGCTTCCGACATGCGTATTCCCATCCAGTTCGCGTTCTCGTATCCCGAGCGTTGGGATACCCCGGCGCCTCGTATCGATTTCCGCGAGCTGGGGCAGCTCACGTTTGATGCTGCCGACATGGATACCTTCCGCTGTCTGGCACTGGCCGAACGTGCCGGCAAGACGGGTGGCACCATGCCGTGCGTGCTCAATGCCGCCAACGAGGTCGCCGTCGATGCTTTCCTGCACGATGGCTGCTGCTTTACCGATATCGATCGCATTGTGGAATCCTGCATGGATGCCCACGATAAGCAGGCGGTTGATTCGTTTGAGCAGCTTCGCGACATCGATGCGTGGGCGCGTGAAAAGGCTGCGCAGGCGCTCGCCGCAACCCGTTCCTAACCCATAAGGATTGCTTTTTCGTTTTATGGATACTGTTCTGAGCGTTCTCTCATCGGTCTTTTGGGGCCTGCTGATGCTTTCCGTCCTCGTGTTTTTGCACGAGGGCGGCCACTTTTTGGCGGCGCGTGCCTGCGGCGTCCGTGTGACCGAGTTCTTTTTGGGCCTGCCGTGCCGCTTTGACATCCATTACACGTCGCGTCGCATTGGAACCAAGTTTGGCGTGACCCCGCTGCTGCTGGGTGGCTACGCTGCCATCTGCGGTATGGATCCGACCGACGTCTCGTGTGCCGATCGTGTGCTCGCGGCTATCTATCGTCATGGTCGCGTGACCGTGGTCGACCTTGCTGTCGAGCTCGAGCTATCCGAGGAGGTTGTGCTCGAGGCATGCGCCTTGCTCTTGGGTTGGGGCTCTATCGCGCCTTGGTATGAGGAAGGGGAGAAGCCCTCGCCGAGCTACTATCCCACCAAGTATCAGACGCTGCCGCGAGATGCGGCGGGTTACACCACCTTTGACGGCCGCCGTTTCGATCGAGAGCATGCGACTACCGAGGGCGATGTGTGGGAGCTGCCGTGCGGCGAAGCCGAGTTCCTTGCGCAAGAGCGTTCGCATACCTATCTGGGCCAGGGTTTTCTCAAGCGCGCCTTTATGCTGCTCGCGGGCATTCTCGTCAATATCCTGACGGGCTTTTTGCTGCTTATGAGCATCTACTCTATTGCGGGTGTCACCGTGCCGATGGATACCAACGTGATCGGTCAGGTTGACGAGGGGTCTATTGCCGCCAAGGCGGGTATCGAGGGCGGCGACGCGATCCTTTCGGTTGACGGAGTATCGTGCTCTACCTGGATGGACGTTTACGATGCCATCGGCAAGGCCGCCGGTAAGGACGATATCGCCATTGAGTATGAGCGCGACGGCAAGCAGCATTCGACCTCGGTTGCGCTCAAAGAGGACGAGCGCCTAGGTGTGTATGCCTCTACGCAGGTGGTCCGTTTAGACCCCATCACGTCGGCTCGCCTTTCGTTCTCCTATGTCATGCAGACAGCGGAGGGCGTGATGCGCCTGCTCCAGCCGCAGCATACGATGGAGATTCTCGATCAGTCTTCTTCGATCGTGGGCATTAGCGTTATGTCCTCACAGGCTGCTGCTGCCGGCCCTGCCACGTTCCTTTCGTTTGCCGCCCTCATTTCGTTCTCGCTTGGCTTTATGAACCTGCTGCCCATCCCACCACTCGATGGCGGCAAGCTGGTCATCGAGATCATTCAAAAGATTGCTGGCCGCGAGCTTCCGCTCAAGGTCCAGACGATTGTGAGCTATGTGGGCATCGCGCTCTTTGTGCTGCTGTTTGTCTATATGCTTCGTTCCGACATCCTTCGATTTATTCTGTAGGGGAGTGTTTGGATTGTCTTTATCCCATCCTTTGCCTCGCGAGTTGACGCGCCCCGTGCATGTGGGCGGCGTGCAGATCGGTGGCGGCGCTCCGGTCGTGGTTCAGTCCATGACCTGCACCGATACCGCTGATGCCCAGGCAACGCTTGCGCAAGTGTGCGCGTTGGCGCAGGCTGGCTGCGATATCGTGCGCGTGAGCGTGCCCACCGAGGCCGCGCTTGAGGGTTTCCGCACCATCTGTGCTGAGTCCCCGGTGCCGATCGTCGCCGATATTCACTTTAACCATAAGCTCGCCATTGGTGCCGTTGAGGCCGGTGCTGCCAAGCTGCGCATCAATCCCGGCAACATTGGCGATTGGGCTAAGGTCGATGCCGTGATCGATGCCGCGGGCGCCGCTGGGTGCGCGATTCGTATCGGCGTCAATGCCGGTTCGCTCGAGCAGGATATCGCCGAGCGCGACGACCTCACGCAGCCCGAAAAGCTCGTGATGTCGAGCGAGCGCTTCGTCAAGCACTTTGAGGACCGCGGTTTTACGAACATTGTGCTTTCGGCCAAGGCCCATAGCGTGCAAACGACGCTTGATACCTATCGAGCCCTGTCGCGTGAGATTCCCCACGTTCCGCTTCACCTGGGCGTGACGGAGGCGGGGACCAAGCTCCAGGGCACCATCAAGAGCTCTGTAGGCTTGGGTATCTTGCTTTCCGAAGGCATTGGCGACACCATGCGTGTGTCGCTCACAGCCGATCCGGTTGAGGAGCCGCCGGTTGCCTGGGGTATTCTGCAGTCGTTGGGCCTGCGTCGCCGTGGCCCCGAGATTGTCTCGTGCCCCACATGCGCCCGCTGCCAGGTTAACCTTATTCCCATTGCCGAGGAGGTTACCGAGCGGCTTAAGAACTACTCCGCGCCGCTTTCGATCGCTGTGATGGGATGTGCCGTTAATGGCCCCGGCGAGGCTTCTGATGCCGATCTGGGCGTTGCTTGCGGACGTGGTCAGGCCTTGCTCTTTTCGCATGGCCAGATCATTGGTAAAGTAGCTGAGGACCAAATTGTCGACGCGCTTATGGCCGAGGTCGACAAGCTTATTGAGGAGAAATAAATGACCCGAGCAATGTATATGTCTAAGCTTTATGCGCCGACGCTTAAAGAGGATCCGGCGGACGCTGAGCTCGCCAGCCACCGTCTGCTGCTCCGTGCCGGCATGATCCGCAAGGAGGCCGCCGGTCTATATTCCTACCTGCCGCTTGCTTGGCGCTCGATTCGCAAGATCGAGAACATCGTGCGCGACGAGATGGACGCCGCCGGCGCCCAGGAGCTTATGATGCCTATCATGGTCGATGCCGAGTTGTGGCGTGAGTCCGGCCGCATCGACGCCTATGGCAAGGAGCTTGTGCGCTTTGACGACCGTCACGGTCGCGAGTTCGTCCTGGGCCCCACGCACGAGGAGACCGTCACGGCCCTGGTGCGCAATGAGCTGCGCTCCTACAAGCAGCTACCCGTTAACCTCTACCACATCCAGGATAAGTTCCGCGACGAGTTCCGCCCCCGCTTTGGCCTGATGCGCGGTCGCGAGTTCATCATGAAGGACGCCTACAGCTTCTCCGCCACGCAGGAGAGCCTGCAGGAGGAGTACGACAAGATGAAGCAGGCGTACGCCAATATCTGCGAGCGCTGCTACATCAAGGCTCTGCCCGTCGTCGCCGATTCTGGCGAGATCGGTGGCGATACCTCCGTCGAGTACATGGCTTTGGCTGACGCCGGCGAGGCTTCGCTCGTCTACTGCGACGATTGCGGCTTTGCTGCCGATGACGAGGCGGCAAGCACCAAGGTCGTCGTGACCGAGGGTCCTGGTGACGGTACGCTCACCAAGGTTGAGACTCCGGGCATGGGCACCATTGAGGCTGTTGCTAAGTTCTTTGGGTTCCCCGAGAACGGCACGCGCAAGTCGCTGGCACTCATCGACGCCGAGGGCAAGCCGGTCGTGGCCATTGTTCCGGGCGATCACGAGCTCAACGATTGCAAGGCCGAGCATGTCTTTGGCAAGGGCTATCGCATGATGACCGACGAGGAGCTTCAGGCGAACGGTCTGCACAAGGGCTTTATCGGACCGGTTAACCTGCCCGATGGCATTCGCCTGGTGTGCGACGAGAGCCTGCGCGATTCCAAACAGTGGGCCTGCGGTGCCAACGAGGTCGATTATCACTTTACCGGTGCCTGCCCCGAGCGTGACTTCACCGTCGATGAGTGGGCCGATCTGGTCACCGTTGTCGCCGGTGACCCCTGCCCGCACTGCGGGAAGCCGCTCTCCGCTGCCCGCGGCATCGAGGTCTCTCAGGTCTTCCAGCTGGGCACCAAGTATTCCGAGGCCATGGGTGCCACCTTTATGGATGAGGACGGCAAGGAGAAACCGCTCATCATGGGTTGCTACGGCGTTGGTGTGTCCCGCTCGCTTGCTGCCGTCGTGGAGCAGCACAACGACGAGCACGGCATCGTCTGGCCGGTCTCCGTTGCCCCGTACGAGGTCGCGGTGATTCCGCTTGATCCCAAGAAGGAAGAGTGCGCTACCGTCTGCGAGCAGATTGTTGATGGCCTGTGTTCCGAGGGTATCGAGGTCGTCGTCGACGACCGCGATGAGCGTCCCGGCTTTAAGTTTGCCGATAACGACCTCATGGGCTTCCCGTATCAGGTGGTGCTCGGCAAGCGTGGTCTTAAGAACGGCACCGTCGAGCTCAAGGACCGTGCCACGGGAGAGCGCGAGGACGTGGCGATCGACGAGATCGTCGCCAAGGTTGCCGAGCTTGTTAAGGTGGCCCGCCGTTAATCGACGATTTCGCTTGTAGTTCGATATGTGGGGCGGCCCCGCATTTCTCCAGATCGGGGAGATGCGGGCCGTCCTTTTATCTTGTGGCATCCTCGATATCTAAAAAGGAAAACCCCGCAGCCCATATGAGCTTCGGGGTTTTCCTTGTGCCTCCGATGCGAAATAAATCGCTCAGATATTACTGATAATCGACGACGTCGATCCAGTTCTTCAGGAACTCATCGTTCACGTTGCGCTTACGAGCGAGCTCGGAAGCGGCGACGATGCTCGTCCACTGACGCACGACCTGCATGGGCATGTCGGCGCGGTCGCAGTAGAGCTCCAGGTAGGCCTCAGCCTGATCCTTGCTGTTGAGGGCAAAGAGCAGGTAGGTGGTGGCAACGTCGGCAGCAGGGGAGCCCTGGGTGGCGTGTGCCCAGTCGCACACATAGAGCTGGCCGTCGTCGCCGACGATGACGTTGGAGGGGTTGAAGTCGCCGTGGCAGACCTTGAACTCCTTGGTCATGCCGTCCAGACGCTCCTGAAGGTTGTAGCGCGTGGTGGCATTGAGCTGATCAAGGCTGTCGATCATGCGGGCGTACTTGTCGCGCTGACGGTTGAGCAGCGGGGAGGTGTAGCCGTGGATCTCGATCTGGAGGTCGACGAACATCTCGAGGTACTCACCAAAGCGCTGGGGCTCGGCAGTCATCTTCTCGGCAAGGGTGGTGCCCGGAACCTTCTCGGTCACGAGCGCCCAGCCGTTGGCGTTCTCGAGCTGGGAAACCTCGAGCGCCTTGGGGCTGCGGATGCCGCACTCATTGATGCGGGCAAGATTCAAAGCCTCGTTGAACACGTCGGAGACAGGCTTGGTCTCGTTAAAGACCTTGACAATCTTGTCGCCCAGGTCGTAAACGACCTTGTTGCCACGGCGGACGAGCTCGGTCTTGGAATCGGGTAGCAGCATGGTTGCATCCTTTCAACGATGCGATAGAAGCGACGGCGGGGGTGTGTGAAACACCCGTGCACCCCCGCCGTTAAAAACCGTGCTAAAACTAGCAGACGGCGTAATCCTGGGGCTCGCGGCCGTAGTAGGCGTCCAGGTAGAGCTCCTTGATCTCGCTCATGAGCGGGTAGCGCGGGTTGGCGCCGGTGCACTGGTCGTTGAATGCCTGCTCGGTCATTTCGTCGAGGGTGTCGAGGAAGTACTGCTCGTCAACACCGTAGTCGGCGATGGTCTTCTTGACGCCGATGAAGTCCTTGAGCTCTTCGAGCTTCGTGATGAAGTTCTCGAAGACCTCCTTGTCGTCCTTGCCCTCGATGCCGCAGTACTTGGCCATCTCGGCGTAGTTGTGCAGCGCGTTGGGGTAAGGATACTGGGAGAAGGTACCCATCTTGACGGGAGCCTCGGCGGCGTTGTAGCGCATGACGCGGGTCAGGATGACAGCGTTTGCGAGGCCGTGGGGCAGGTGATGGAAAGCGCCGAGCTTGTGGGCCATGGAGTGGTTGAGGCCCAGGAAGGCGTTGGCGAAGGCCATACCGGCCATGCAGGAGGCGTTGTGCATCTCCTCGCGGGCGTGCGGGTCCTTGGCGCCGTTCGTGAAGCTGGAGGGCAGGTTCTCGAAGACGAGCTTGGCAGCGCGCTCGGAGAGGCCCTTGGTGTAGTCGGAAGCCATGATGGAGACGTAGGACTCGATGGCGTGGGTCATGACGTCGATGCCGGAGGCAGCGGTCAGGCCGCGCGGGGCGGTCATGCAGTTGTCGGCGTCGACGATAGCCATGTTGGGGAGCAGCGCGTAGTCGGCGAGCGGCCACTTGATGCCGGTCTCCTTGTCGGTGATGATGGCGAACGGCGTGCACTCGGAGCCGGTACCCGAAGAGGTCGGGACGGCGACGAAGTAGGCCTTCTTGCCCATCTCGGGGAAGGTGAAGATACGCTTGCGGATGTCCATGAAGTCCATGGCCATGTCCTCAAACTTGCACTCGGGGTGCTCGTACATCATCCACATGATCTTGCCGGCGTCCATAGCGGAGCCACCGCCGACGGCGATGATGACGTCCGGCTCAAAGAGAGCCATCTGTTTGGCGCCGCGACGTGCGCACTGCAGCGACGGATCGGGCTCGACGTCGTAGAAGCAGTCGTGGGCGATGCCCATCTCGTCGAGCTTGGCCTCGATGGCGCGGGTGTTGCCATTCTTGAAGAGGAACTGGTCGGTGACGATGAAGGCGCGCTTCTTGCCCATGACGTTGCCCAGCTCGTCGAGGGCGACGGGCGTGGAACCCTTCTTGAAGTAGACCTTCTCGGGAGCGCGGAACCACAGCATGTTCTCACGGCGCTCGGCCACAGTCTTAACGTTGATCAAGTGCTTCACCCCAACGTTCTCGGAGACGGAGTTGCCGCCCCAGGAGCCGCAGCCCAGGGTCAGAGACGGCTTCATGCCAAAGTTGTACAGGTCACCGATGCCGCCGTGCGAGGACGGGGTGTTGATGACGATACGGCAGGCCTTCATGACGTGCTCGAACAGGCTGATCTTCTCGGCCTGGGCGGGGTGCACGTACAGAGAGGCGGTGTGGCCCGGGCCACCGGCGAGCACGAGGTGCTCGGCCTTGTCGACGGCCTCCTGGAAGTCCTTGGCGTGGTACATGGCCAGGACCGGGGAGAGCTTCTCGTGGGAGAACTCCTCCTT
>CABSMK010000021.1 GCA_902478825.1 uncultured Collinsella sp. | reverse complement strand
AGATGTGTATAAGAGACAGTCGAGCAGTAGCTCCACCGGACGTGCCATGAGCTCGGCTTGCTCGGGCGCCGCGACGGGACCCCAGAGCGTAACGCCCGGGGCGATGCGCATCGATGCGGCCACGATATCCGGCTCGGTGAGCGTGCCCGCCGCCGACGGCTCGATAAGTGCCGCCATATCGTGCGGAGCATCGACGCCTAACAAGTCGTAAAGGTTTCCAAACATCAGGTCCAGGTCGAGCACGGCGGCACGCAAGCCCAACAGCGACGATGTGTGTGCCATGGTGGCAACGATCGTCGACTTGCCGCAACCGCCCGAACCCGAAATGGCGCAGATGACCGGAGCTCGATGCGGCGAAGCGGCAGCGTCTGCCGGCGGCATCGGAGGCGGCGGAGCGGGCGTCGGTGACAGCGTCCCCGTCTCCTCCGCCGCAACCACACGCTGCGTCCAAGCCGGCATGGCAGCTTGTTCGGTCTGCGAGGCAGGCTCGTTCTGTGCAATCTGCTCATGCTGCATCAGCGACAACTCGCCGCACCCGGCAAAGCCCTCAACTTCATCGAGTTCATCCACCAGATTCACGCCGTGCACGTATCCCATATCTACAGCCGGGGAATCGCCAGCATGCTGCGCCGGCCCTCCAGCGTCATCGTATACAAGGGGGTTCCGGGGGCGCCGACCATGCTCGGCTTCCGCTTTTCCACAATCATCAACACGCGGGCCTCTTGTAGCGCGAGGCGCCCCGGGTTCCCTATCAACAAAAGCATCGGGCTCAATCGTCATGCGCCGATCGGAATCAACCGCTCCCTCGCCCGCGCACCCGTTGCCGCATATACTGTGCGCAGCGATAACCTCGGTCGCCCCTGCGCGAAACAGCCCCTCGATATCCGACGGATCGAGTGCTTCTATCAACACGACCACGCGACTCACGCGGCCTTCGGCCGTCAGGCGCGCAACAGTCTTGCGCACATCTTCGGTATCAAACAGAGACGCCGCGATGATGGCAGCCCCGCGGCGCGACGGAAACGCCCGAGCCATGGAAACCAGCCCGTCCAGGTCACCTACGCGAAGCACCTGTGCACCCGCATCACGGCCCTCGACTTCCCGCTGCAACAGCCCGTAATCGCCGCACGCGCAGCACGCAAGCCAGATCGCCTTCATCACTTGTCGCCTCCGCTCTTTTTGCCGCGCGCCGTGGCGGGAATCGTCAAGCTGACCGTTCCCTTGCCCGAGGCTCCCAGCAGTTCCTTGACGTCTTCGGGGTCAGCCGCCAGCGTCACCCATTCGATCTTGCCCTCGCGCGTGGCACCGGAATCCTCACTGGTATCGATCACGTACGCGCCGCACAGTCGATCGGTTACGCCGTCTTTTTGCACATACACATCCACGTAGCTGCCCACGCCCGTGGCGCCGCCGACCGAGTGCTCGGCATCGACCGCCACCGAAACGGCGACTTTGCCCTTAGGCACCTCGAGCTTGTGGCTCTCGGCCTTGGTGTAGACATTGCAGATCACGGCGTTTTTGGGAATACGCGAAGTCGTCACGTCGCCGCGCACCTGGCGCAGCTCGGTCGCCGCGTCACGCGGCAACAGGCTCGTCAGCCATTCCTGGGTTATGACATTGGTCTCATCGAGGGTCTCGCCCGCATCGATATCGCGCGCCGCGACGCATACCTCGACGCGATCGCCACCGTACTTGGCCAAGGTCTCAGCCTGGACCTGTTCGGCTTGCGAGCGGATCGACGAGCCGTAAACCATACAGAGCAGCGCAGCGAGCACGCCCGCGACCAGACTGATGGCGATGCGCTTGCTCTTGTTCACGGCCGCTCCTCTCATGGCAGTGCCGGGCGAATGCCCGTACCACCATTGTCTGGGTGGTCAGAGTGCAAAGCGGCGCAATCGCGATCTCGGTTTTCGATGTCAAACCAATCGCTGACCAAAAACTAACCAGCCCGTCAAACTCGTGGCAAGGTTTTGGTCAGCACGTCAGCAAACTGCATGTTTCGAGGCTTTTTCGCAGCAAAAAAGCCGTCTCCCGAACAGTTGGAAGACGGCTGTCATAGGAAAAATCAATTACAGATGGACATCGGGATCGAGCATTTGAGCACTCACGCGCATGGATGACGCCAGGTTTTGGAACGTTTCCAAACGCAGGCTGTCGATCTGCCCGGCGTCCTCGGCCTCGCGAACGGCACAACCCGGCTCATGGGTATGCGTGCAATCGCCAAACCGGCACGCGCGCGATGCCTCGACAATCTCGGGGAAGGCGCGCGCCAGACCCCGCTCGTGACCCACGAGCGGTAAGCTGCGCAGGCCCGGGGCATCGGCGATCACGCCGGCGTCGCCCGGCAGTGCCACCATCACGCGCGCGACGGTAGTGTGACGGCCCTGGTCGTCGCGTTCGCGCACACCGCCAGTCGCCAACGTATCGTGGCCCAGCAGTGCATTGAGCAGCGTCGACTTGCCGGCACCCGACTCGCCCAGAATCATGGCGCAGCTCCCGGCGGGCACGCAGGCACGGACCTCGTCCAGGCCGCGGCCCTCGGCAGAGGACGTCACGATCACGCGCACGTCCGGGCCCACCAGGCGGCGCACGCGGTCCAGATCGCGCTCGAGCTCCTCGGCATCGCAGCGGTCAACTTTGGTGAGTACCACCACCGGCTCGGCATCGCAGTCGAGCGCCAACACCAGCGAGCGCGCCACGCGGTCGAGCAGCACCTCACCGGCACCGAGCGCCTGCACGATTAGCACGCAATCCACGTTGGAGCAGAGCACCTGACGCTCTCCGCGGGCACGGCCGCGCCAACGCTCAAAGCTCGTACGGCGCGGCAGCACGCACTCAATCACGCCCATATCGTGCCCGGGAGCGCGGCGCACCGCCACACGGTCGCCCACGGCGGGCAGCAGCACCTCGTCCTCGCCGCGCGACTTGGCAAACCCCACGGCATGCTCGGCACGAAAGGTATCGTCGGCCGTCACCACCAGCGGAAACCCGCGATCTAAGCGCACCACGGCGCCAAGCTGCATCTGCTCGGGCTCCTCAGCATGTGCGCAGAAATCATCAAAGGCAGTCTGCTGGGTTTCATCGACTGGCAGGTCATCAAACGCCGGAACGTCCTGCAGCGCGTCAAGCCCCGGCACGCTTGCCAGCAGCTCCTCAGCAGATACGGGAGCCTCGGTCGCGAGCTTCCGACGACGATCGCGCTTAGCCCGCGCCCCCGTCGTCTTTTTCTTCGCCTTAGCCTTAGCCTTGCCCACAAGCGCCTCCCAGCACCATAAATCACAACTGAGCAGGTATTTTAAATCAAAAAGAGCTGGCCGGGCAAAGCCCTAAATCAAAAAGAGCCGGTCGAGCAAACGCTCGATCGGCTCACAAACTTTCCCTCAGCCCTTTTCATCCGCACGGGAGAAAAGCCAGCAAGGATACCGCAGGGCCCGCCCCGGAAGCCCTTTCTCCCGAACGATCCCGCAGCGCGAAGCGCGAGGACCAGTGAGGGAGAAAGGGCGTGGGGCGGGCCCGGACGAGAACGTTACTCCTTCTCGACCGCGCGCATGATCGCCTTGTAGATCTCCATCAGCGGGATGATCAGGAAGGCCAGGCCCAGCGCGGCAAGAACGCCCTTGAGTTCAAGCGTCACAGGGCCGAAGAACATCTCGGCAAGCGTCGGCTGCACGGTCACGATCACCGTCAACACCAGTGCCAGCGCGGCAGAAGCCCACAGCCACTTGTTCTGCTTCTTCATGGTGAACAGCGACGCACGACGGCTGCGCATATTGAAGCAGTGGAAAATCTCGACCATGTTGAGCGTGATGAACGCCATCATCACACCTTCCTCGTCGGCATTGCCGGCAATCATATCGGCGATGTGGATGTAGCCCATGTCAAAGTACACGCCCACAAAGAAGCTCGCCAGCACCAGCACGGTGATGATCAGGCCCTGGACCACGCAGTCCAGACCCATATGTCCGGCAAAGACACCGTCCTTGGCGTTGCGCGGCTTGCGCTTCATGATGTCGCCCTCGGCGTCCTCCATGCCCAGCGCGAGCGCAGGGAAGCAGTCGGTAACCAGGTTCACCCACAGCAGCTGCACCGGCTGGAAGATGGTAAAACCGATGAGCGTGGCGATGAACACCGAGAAGACCTCGGCAAGGTTGGCCGAAAGCAGGAACTGGATGACCTTGCGGATGTTGTCGTAGATGCGACGGCCCTCTTCGCAGGCACCGATGATGGTGGCGAAGTTGTCGTCGGCAAGCACCATGTCGGCAACGTTCTTGGTAACGTCGGTGCCGGTGATGCCCATGCCCACGCCGATGTCGGCGCGCTTGATGGACGGGGCATCGTTGACGCCGTCGCCCGTCATGGCGACGATCTGGTCGCGCGACTTCCAAGCCTCGACGATGCGCGTCTTGTGCTCGGGCTGGACGCGGGCGTACACGCCGTAGTCCTCGATGTGCGCGTCGAGCTCCTCGTCGCTCATGCGGTCGAGGTCGGCACCGGTGATAGCCTGGCTGCGATCGGCGACGATGCCCAGCTGCTTGGCGATGGCCACGGCGGTGTCGATGTGGTCGCCCGTGATCATGACGGTGCGGATACCGGCGTCGTGCGCCTCGCGGATAGCGTCGGCCACCTCGGGGCGGACCGGGTCAATCATGCCGGACAGACCGCAGAAAACCAGGTCATGCTCGAGCGCAGCGGGGCTGCAGTCGGCGGGAACCTCGGTGTAGGTGCGGCTCGCCAGCGCCAGCACGCGCAGGGCCTCGTCGGCCATGGCCTTGTTGGCTGCCACGAGCTCGGCGCGACGCTCCTCGGTCAGGGGGACGACCTTATCGCCCTCGTAGATATGGGTGCACAGGCCGATCACCACGTCGGGCGCGCCCTTGGTGTACTGCTCGTACTCGCCGTCCAGGGTCTCGACGACCACGGACATCATCTTACGGCCCGAGTCGAACGGCGCCTCGCCCACGCGCGGGTGCTCGGCAGTCAGGCCAGTAAGACCAGCCTTGCCGGCATCGTTGACGAGCGCACACTCGGTCGGCTCGCCCACGGCCTCGCCCAGCTCCTCGTCCCACTGGGCATCGGAGCACAGCGCCATGCCGGCCAAGAACTTCTCCTTGGGCGCAGCGAGCTCGTGCTTGACGACGGTCATCTTATTCTGGGTAAGGGTACCGGTCTTGTCGGAGCAGATGGTCTGCGTGCAGCCGAGCGTCTCGACAGCAGAAAGCTTGCGGATAATTGCCTGGCGCTTGGCCATCTTGGTCACGCCGAGCGAAAGCACGATGGTCACGACGGCGACCAGGCCCTCGGGGATGGCGGCGACGGCGAGCGAGACGGCAACCATAAAGGTGTCGAGCAGGGCAGTCGGGTCAGTAAGAACGTTGCCCACGCCGTGACGGATGATGTCAACGCCAAAGATGACGACGCAGATGACGATAACCATGATGGTAAGGATGCGGCTGAGCTCGGCGAGCTTCACCTGCAACGGCGTGAGCTCTTCCTTGGCCTCGGCCAGGGCGCCGGCAATCTTGCCCATCTCGGTGTTCATACCGGTACCGACCACGACGGCGCGACCGCGACCGTACACCACGGTGGAACCCATATAACACATGTTCTTGCGGTCGCCGAGCGGCACGTCGTCGGTGCCCGCGGCGAGCTCAATCACGTTGGTGTGCTTCTCAACCGGCACGGACTCGCCGGTGAGTGCAGCCTCTTCGATCTTCATCGTGGCGCTCTCGAGCACGCGGCAGTCGGCCGGGACGGAGTCGCCCGCCTCGAGCATGATCACGTCACCAGGCACGAGCTCGGCGCTCGGCAGGTGCACGAGCTTGCCGTCGCGCAGCACCTTGGACTGCGCCGCGCTCATCTCCTGCAGGGCCTCGAGAGCCTCCTCGCTTTTAGCCTCCTGGACCACGCCCAGCACCGAGTTGACGATAACGACGAACATGATGATGGCGACATCGGCAAAGTCCGCCTCGCCCTTGACCATGCCCGTGAGCGCGCTGATGACGGCGGCAACGATCAGCATGATGACCATGGGGTCGGCCATCTGCTCAAAGAAGCGCTTCCACAACGGCGTCTTCTCGGCTTCCTCGAGCTTGTTAGGGCCTGTCTTGGCGAGGCGCGACGACGCCTCGTCGTTGCTCAGGCCGAGGTTCTCATCGACACCTTGGTCGCTGAGTACCTCCGCCGCGGCGGACAGGTATTCCTTTTGCATATAGAGTCCCCTCCTGGGATTCGGGCCACTCAGCAGATTGATGCCCGATCATAATTCCCAGGAGAAGGGCAAGGGCTCATCAAGGCTGCCGTGCTGAGCGGCAGTTGATAGTGGGGCTATGGTACCCCAAAGCGGCGCGCCTAGCCAAAACATTCCAATTGGAAACACGGCTCGAGTGCAACGATGCAGACCGTGTGATGCTCAACATTGATAAAACGTTTTTTCTTCGGCGCATCGTCAAACTGAAATATCGCCCAGATAGCAGCGGTCAGAACGGTTGATAAAGTTTTTTCATATACCGTTTTTACCGCAAAAAATGAACTTCTAATTCGGCATACGGTCGATTTTTTGGGGTATTCGGTCGGCATTTCGTTATAATCATCTCAGTTTTATTTCTTATGGTTTATCTATCAGCGCAAGACGATGTCAGATGGAGGTCTGAATGTACAAGCGCACCAAGATTGTATGCACCATGGGTCCCGCCTGCGATAGCGACGAGACCATCCGTGAGATGATCAAGGCGGGCATGAACGTCGCCCGTTTTAACTTCTCGCACGGATCCTACGACGAGCACCACGGTCGCATCGAGCGCGTCCGTCGTATTTCCAAGGAGCTCGGTCTGCCCGTCGGCATCCTGCTCGACACCAAGGGCCCCGAGGTCCGCACCGGCCTTCTGGTCGATGGCAAGAAGGTTGCCGTCAAGACCGGCGATAAGATCGTCGTCACCGCTCAGCCCACGTCCGAGGATTTCCACGGCACCTCTGAGCACATCTCCCTCGACTACCTGGCTCTGCCCTCCGAAGTCGAGAAGGGCTCCCTTATCCTGATCGATGACGGCCTGGTTGCCCTCGAGGTCGAGTCCGTCGACGGCCAGGACATGACCTGCGTCGTTAAGAACGACGGCCTGATCGGCGAGCGCAAGGGCGTCAACATGCCCAACGTCAACATCTCGCTGCCCGCTATCACCGAGCGCGATCGTCAGGACATCCTCTTTGGCCTGACCGAGAACATCGACTACATCGCCGCTTCCTTCATCCGTGACGGCGAGTCCGTCCGCGGCATTCGCAAGCTTTGCCGCGAGAACGGTGGCGAGCACGTGACAATCTTCCCGAAGATCGAGTGCGCCCTGGGCGTCGAGAACTTCGACGAGATCCTCGAGGCTTCCGACGGCATCATGGTCGCCCGTGGCGACCTGGGCATCGAGATCAAGCCCGAGCTCGTTCCACACATCCAAAAGGAGATCATCGCTAAGTGCAACGCGGCCTACAAGCCCGTTATCACCGCTACGCAGATGCTCGACTCCATGCAGCAGAACCCGCGCCCGACGCGCGCCGAGGTTGCCGACGTTGCTAACGCCATTTACGACGGCACCGACGCCGTTATGCTCTCTGGCGAGTCCGCTGCCGGTAAGTACCCGGTCGAGGCCGTCAAGATGCAGGCCAGCATTGCTCTCGAGACCGAGAAGTACCTCCCGGCTCACGCTCCACTCGAGGTTCCGGCTGACGCTCACGGCACCCGCGTCGTCAATAACGTTGTGGGTATGTCCGCTGTGAACATGGCCACCACCGTTGGCGCCAAGTGCATCACCGTGCCGACGACCACTGGTCGTACTGCCCGCCTGATCTCGCACTTCCGTCCCAACATGCCGATCTGCGCGTTCTCCCGCCACGAGTGGGCCGTCCAGCAGATGATCATGTACTGGGGCGTCATCCCGCACCAGGCAGAGATTACCCAGGGCACCGTCAACGGCACGATCGTCAAGGCGATCGAGACCGCTAAGGAGCTCGGCTACGTCAAGACTGGCGATTTGACCGTCGCTACCGCCGGCGATCCCCGCATGAGCGTCCAGCTCGAGGACAAGGTCTCCTCGACCAACGTCGCTTACGTCGCTCAGGTGCGCTAAATCGCACTTGCAAGCAGATTTGCATTGCAAAGGGCCCGGAAGGCATTGCCTTCCGGGCCCTTTTTCTGTGCACCGATGCCTACCGCACGGCATGGCACGCACCCATTTCATTACCAAAAGCGCGAAATCCGCCCTCCGAGGCCCAAAAAATAAAGCCCCAAGCGCTAAAAGTGTTCGCCCGGTGGCAAACCCACACCTTAACCGACGCTGCTAAATCGTTTTAGCAAGAACCAGATCAACCGCGTTTTCGGAAGTGCGGGGAAAAATTGCTTACCCCCGAGCATAAGTCCTTTTATTTCAACAAAACCCCTGATAAAGTTGGCTTAAATACCGCTTGTGCCTGACCTACTTGTCTTTTTCACCGCACTTCCGAAACGGATAGCTTTTCTAGCCCAAACAACGCTCAAACGATCGGATCGCTATGTCATTTCTTGCCTGCGGACCTACGGCTTTTCAGTACTATCGCATCCCGCCCCAAATACTGGGACTCTATCCGGCAATCCTGCCGCCCGACCATGACCATCGCTTGGTGCATTACTCAAAACAACCGGTATTTAAAGACTTGCTCGGCACACCAGTTTGGAGATCCGTGAGTGAAAGGAAACAGCGCGCGAACGGAAAGCTATTTCATAGCCGTCTGCTAACCCAAGAGCCGCCTCCTGGGTCGTTTAGACAGACTGAACATGGATTTGATGTCACTTCACCGGAGTTCACGCTGCTCAGCCTTGCCACGCAGGTCTCACGCAACCAGTTACTCATGGCGTGCTACGAGATGTGCGGCTCCTTTGCAGTGTTTAAGCCCTGCGAGCGAACGCAACAACAACTCGATGAAGCTATTTCGCTTAAGTTCATTCCACCCAACTGCGGCTGGGAACGAGTTAACGACACCAAGGGCAATGACACCAACTTGTGGAAGCGCACGCCGCTTCTTACCGCAACGGATATCGCCGCGTTCGCCAAGCAAGCCGCAGGCCTGCGCGGCGTCAAACAACTGCGCTGGGCGGCCGAGCACGTGACGGGGCAGGCCGCCTCGCCCTTCGAAGTACAGACCTCCATGCTTATCTCGCTCCCCCGCGACGAGGGCGGCCAGGGCATCAACATCGCAAACAACGTGCGCATCCCACTCAGCGACGCCGCGCGCTCACTGTATGACAAAACCTGCTGTTACGCCGATATCCTCATAGAGAGCAGCACCGACAGCACAGGCGTCATCTTGGAATGTCAAGGCCGCTCCGCCCACGATGGCGAAGCCGCAAGCCTCTCCGATGCCGAGCGCACCACCGCGCTCACCAGCATGGGCTACGATGTCATACAAATTACCTACGACCAGATCAAGGACAAGAAGAGCTTTTATAGCATCGCCGAACTCATTCATAAAAAGGCAGGGATCCCCTACATCCAAAAGAACGATCAGGAACGTACCACCGAAGATGCCCTGCGACGGGAGCTGTTGGTCAATTGGGGTGAACTGTTCGCCGTCAAGCCGGCCGGCTAGCAGCTAGCGATCAGAGGGACTGCGGGGACGCCAGAAGCGGCAACGCGAGCCGCAAAGCCCGCCTCGGTCAGCTCGATGACCTCGGTAAACGTTGCATCGAAAAACTCCTCGGTTAGCAAGCGATACGGCGGATGATCGGGCTCGCCGGGGTTTTCGCGTACAATCTCGTGCATAACGCCAATGGTCTTGAGCACATACTCCTTATGGATGGGATACTGACCAAAACGCGTCGCCGCAGTATACAGGCGATCGGTCGCGCGCGGAATCGAAACGATCCCGAGCGTCTTACCAAACCAGTCAAAGTCGCCTTGCTTTTTAATGCGGAATTCCTCGCACGGCTTGCCGCCGTGCGCCTCCAGGTACTGATTCACGCGCGTATTCCACACGGTATCGGCCACGAGGTGAGACCAAACGCCCAGCGTCAGATCGAGCAGCGACTGCGCCACGTCATCGGGCGCGAGCGAAAGCTCGCTAGCACCGGGACCGGCAACCGGCTCGGCATCCTTGTAGCGTTGGGGATAATGTACCCGATTGAGTCGCTCGCGCTCCTCGACAATCGAGGTCGCGGCAGCCGGCGTACCAACAGGCGCCCCTTTGAGCAGCGGCGCCACATAGGTATCCCAGAACTCGTGCTCGCGCGGCTTAGGGATAGGCTCGGGCTTTGCAAAGTGCGTAATGCGGTATGGGATGGGATCGGCGATGCCAGGGACCATATAGCCCACGAAGATATCCGGAACCACGCAGCCAAACAAAAAGGCATTGCGATCGCGCACGCTATTGGCAAGCGCACCGGTGCGCTCCAGCAAACGCTCCGTCTGAGCGATATGAATGTTCCAGCTTGGCATAGCCACCCCCATAAAAACCTGGATAACTATACCATCACGCCAAAGCCACGCGGGCGGCTACGCACGCTCTACGCAGCAACTAGTCCGTCGCACCGCTTTCAGTTCCATACGACGGCGAAGGTGCCTCGACCACATGGTGATATCGATCGATATAGATTGCACGGGCACCCAGGCGTCGCACCAAATCCTGGTGATGCGTGCTCATCAAGACCGTCTTACCCGCCGCGACGTAGGCCAGCAAGAAGTTGACCACGATGTCGCATGAATCCTCGTCGAGCCCATTGGTAGGCTCGTCGAGGACCAAGATATCCGGGTTCATCGACACCACCGCAGCCAGCGCAACGCGCTTCTTTTGCCCGCCCGAGAGCTGATAGGGAGAGGCGTCGGCAAGGTCGGCAACCTGGAACAGCCCCATGACATCGCGCACGCGGCGCTCGAGCTCGTCTGCCGGCAACCCCATCTGCGCGGGACCAAAAGCAACTTCCTCGCCCACCGTGGCGCAGAACAGCTGGGCATCGGCGTTTTGGAATACGAAGCCCACGCGCTGGTGGAACTTCTGAGCAGCAGCAGAATCCTTTAGATACGCCGCATCGACCACGTGCCCGTCAAACAGGAATGCCCCTGCGTCCGCGAGTTCAAGGCCGTTAATAAGACGCATAATCGTCGTCTTACCGCAGCCGTTGGGACCGAGCAGGGCAACGAGTTCACCACGATCGACCTGCAGCGACACGCCATCGACAACCGTATGCCCCGCATAGGAGAACACCACGTCGCGCAACTCAATAAGCGGCGCGCCCTCGGCGCCGCCCGCACCGTTCGTGCCCGCCGCACTATTCATATCGATCGTCAAAACGTCGCCCTTCCCTACTCACATCGACGGCTAGACCGCCCGCGCTACAGTACCGCACACAACACGGCGAGCAACGCCACGCCGACCGCATAGACCGCATCGCGCCAGCCAAAGCCGCCCCGCGCAGGAGCCGGATACGCACCGGCAAAGCCGCGGCAGAGCATGGCCTCGTCCATCGCGCGGCTGCATTCCATCGCCTTGATAAACGTCATGCCCATGATACCCGCGATCGAATCGGTACGCGAAAATCCCTCAGGCGCACGGCCAACGCTGCGCAGCATGACCGATTCGCACAGATCGTGCGCCGTGCGTCCCAGCACCTCGATATGCTTGAGTGCCATATCAAAGGTAAAGATGACCTCGTCGGGCAGGTGCAGCATTTTGAGCGCCGCCGACATGCGGCTCCAGGTAAGCGTCCACGAAACGCCCAGCACCAGCGACACATTAATGAAGGTCTTGAGCGCGATCTTGAGCATGGCGCCCGTGGCAGACGCGCCCAGCAGCAGGGCAGGCAATGCCAGAACCACCGCAAGCCCCGTGGCGCCGAGCGCCGGTACAATGGTCGCACGCAGCCCGCGTGCGGGGCGCACCGCGACCAGCACCAGCGCGATAGCCGCCATCAACATGAGGTACAGCGGGCTCTGCGTCAGACACACGCACAGGACGCAGACGAACATCCCCACCAGGCGCACCGGAGCCGAAACGCAAGAAAGGGCGTGGTCGACCATCGACCCGCCCTCGTGCGCGCCTCCACCCAGGCGAACCCGCTCAAGCAGGCTCGCCAGGTGCAGGACGTTCTTTTGCATCACACGATGCCGAGCCCCCACGGGCTCGTAACGCTGCTCGACCGCAAGCCAGCTAGGCAGCTCGGCTATTGCCATGAGCACCGCTTTCCTTAACCGTCAGCGAGATCAGACGGAATGCGATGGTGAGCACCGCCACGCCAATCACGCCGGACAGGATATACATGGCAGCCTGACCGACAAAGCCAAGACCCTGTTCCTCGGAATAGGCCTGCAGGTAATCACCCGTAGGCAGAGCGTCGGCAAAGGTCGGAGTATCGAGGCCGACCGAAGCGTGCAGACTGTCGTCACCAGCCTCCTGAACGGCAGTCGCGGCGCCCTCAGCGTCCCACTCGCCCCATGCGTCACCGGTGGCAAGCAAGCCGAGCGGCGTAGCCACGACAAGCACGGCAACCAGGATGAGCGTGGGAATCAGGGAAGTATTCTTGGCAGTACCATCGCCGGCAAGCTGGCCATCGACGGCCTCGGGCCCGACGATAACGCCCGGCGCCGTCTTCTTGATAAAGCCGTAGATCGCGGCAGTCGTCACGCCCTCGACCACGCCGGCAACCAGCATATGCGGGATCAACATGGCCGGAATGGCCACGGACAACGGGAAGGGGCAGTACAGCGGAGCACCCGAGGCGTTGGTGAAGAGCATCGGCTGAATACCAAACTCGATTGCCGCGCACAGGGCCGCCAGGCACAGACCGACCCAGCCGCTTACGATGGCCGAAACCGAGGTGCCCCAGCTCTTGTCGTGCAAACGGCTGTTGAGCGCACGGAACACGATAGCAGCGGCAAACGGCAGCACGAAGGCCATGTTAAAGCAGTTGGCACCAAAGGACAGGATGCCGCCGTCGCCAAACAGCAGCGCCTGCAGCGCCAGCGCGACCGAGACAGCAATAGCCGCGGCCTCGGGGCCTAGCAGCAGCGCAATGAGCGCGCCGCCGACGGCGTGGCCTGTGGTGCCGCCAGGCAGCGGCACGTTGAACATCATGAGCAAGAAGGAGAACGCAGCGCAGATGCCCAGGAAAGCCATGTGCTCGCGATCGAGCGTGGCGCGTACCTTTTTGATGCAATGGACCCAAACGGGCACCATCGCCACCGCCATGACGGCATCGGTCTGCGGGGACAGATAATTATCTGGAATGTGCATGTACGCCTCCCGGTTATCGGCGCACGGAATTGCAACGCCGCTTGAATCACCTTGCCAGTGTTACGTATTGTCAGATTCGTAACACGCCGCGGGCTATCATAGCAAAACGGCGCACTGCCGACAAAGCAGCACGCCGTTATGTAATGCGCGTGTCATATATGCAGGCTCAGCAGCGCCTTATACCGGCCATAGCAGTCACGTAGGATTCGGCAGCAGCCACCGCTGACCCATACCCCAGCGCAAGACCTAGCCGCGGACCTCGCCGTTTACGCCCTTGCACACCTTGGTAACGATCTTCTGGTGCGCCTTTTCGACCTCTTCGCTGGTGAGCGTGTGGTCGTCGGAGCGATACGTAAGCGCAAAGGCCATGGACTTCTTGCCTGCTCCGATGCGGATGGGATCGCGGTAGACGTCGAACAGGCGCACGCCCTCGAGCAGCTTGCCGCCGGCGCTGGTAATGCGGCGCTCAAGATCCTCGCAGGTCACGGTGTTGTCGACCACGATAGCCAGATCGTGCTCAACGGCAGGGTACTGCGAGAACTCGCGGTAGTTCTCCTGGTTGCGGGCGCCCTTGATCAGCTTGTCCAGATCGAGCTCAAAGGCAACGACGACCTCGTCAATGCCCATAGCCTCGCGCGCCTCGGGGTGGATCTCGCCAACCCAGCCCAGCACGGTACCGCCCGAGAGCACCTCGGCAGCACGACCCGGCTGCAGGAAGGCATAGCCCTCGCCCTCGACGGGACGGAAGCGAACCTTCTCGATGCGCAGCTGGGCGAGCAACTCCTCGACGATGCCCTTGCCAAAGAAGAAGCGCAACTTGCGGTACTTCATGCTCCAGGACTGCTCGCTCCACTGGCCCGAGAGCACACCCGCCACGGACTTGGTCTCCTTGGGCAGGCTGGCATTCTCGCGACCGTGGAACAGGCTGCCGACCTCGTACAGGTGTACGTTGGGCGTACCGTGCGCCTCGTTGTAGGCCACGGACTGCAGCAGACCCGGCAGCAGCGAACGACGCATCTCGGTCTGCTCAGCTACCAGCGGGTTCATGAGCACCACGGGGCAGCCGCGGCCCTCGGTGGACATGCCAATCTTCTCCAGGTCGCCCGGGGCGGCAAAGCCAAAGGTCGTGGTCTCGTTGAGGCCACAGGCGCGCAGGATCTCGCCAACCTTGCGGGTAAGCTTCTGCTCGCGCGTCAGACCGCCGATGTGGTTCTTGGCAGCCGGAATGGTCGCCGTGACGCTACCCATGCCCCACAGGCGCAGGACCTCCTCGATCAGGTCGATCTCACGCGGCAGGTCGGGACGGAAGCTCGGCGGCGTGACCATAAAGTCCTCGCCGTCGCGCTCGACGGTGCAGCCCAGGCGGGTGAGCGAACGCTCGATAAAGTCGGACTCGATATCGGCACCGCAAATGGCGTGCACGCGGGCCAGGCGCAGCTTGATGCTGTCGATGGTCTTGGGCGCGGGGAAAACGTCGACATAGCCGGGAGCAACCTCGCCGCCGGCAATCTCCTCGATCAGCGCACAGGTAACGTTGGCGACATCCACGCAGCCAGTCTCGTCGACCTGGCGCTCAAAGCGAATGGAGGCGTCGGAGATCAGCGACAGATCACGGCTGGTGTGCGAGGTGCGACCGGCGTTGAAGCAGGCGCTCTCGACCATCACGTCGACGGTGTCGTCCTCGATCTCGGAATCCATGCCGCCCATAACGCCGGCCAACGCCACGGGGCGCTCGCCGTCGGTGATAAGGCCCATGCCGGCGTCGAGCGTACGCTCCTCGCCGTCAAGGGTCGTGAACTTCTCGTCCTGCTGGGCGGCGCGAACCACCACGCGGCGATGGCCATCGCGCTCGGCAAAGGTAGACAGGTCAAAGGCGTGCAGCGGCTGACCGGTGAGCATCATCACATAGTTGGTGATGTCGACGATGTTGTTGTGCGGGCGCACGCCCAAGGCGTTGAGGCGCTTGACCATCCAGTCGGGCGACGGGCCGACCTTCACGTTGCGCACGATGCGGGCGACGTAGCGGTCGCACAGGCCTTCGTCGGCAATCTCAACCGAAAGCTCGTCGTCGGTCGCGCGGCCGGTCTCCGCCTTGATGGCGGGCAGCTCAACGTGGAAATCGCGATTGAAAATGGCGCCGGTCTCGCGGGCCATGCCAATCATGGACAGGCAGTCGGGGCGGTTGGGCGTGATCTCGCAGTCGAGCACGGTGTCGCTCGAGCCCACATACTCGGCAAACGGCATGCCGCAGGGCGTATCCTCGGGCAGGATCATAATGCCGGAGTGGTCGCCGCCCAGGCCGAGCTCGCGCGCGGAGCAGTTCATGCCCATGGACACGACGCCGCGAAGCTTGCTCTTCTTGATCTTGACGTCGCCGGGAAGCACGGCGCCAATCATGGCCGTGACGATGTGGTCGCCGGCCTCGAAGTTCTGCGCGCCGCAGACGATCTGCAGCGGAGCGGGATTGCCGTCGGCGTCGAGGTTCTTGTCACCCACGTCGACCGAGCACACATACATGTGGTCGCTATCGGGGTGCGGGGTCTTGGTGAGCACCTTGGCAGTCACCACGTGGTCGAAGGACTCGCCCACGGTGTCGATCGCCTCGACCTCGGTGCCGGTACGGATATATTCGTCCGAAAGGGTCTTGGGATCCTCCGGAATATCGATCATGGTCTTGAGCCAGTCGTAAGAAACGCGCATCTAACTGGTCTCCTTTCATAAATGCGGCTTTGAGCCGGAAACTACAACTAAGAAGAAAGCGTTCTAGAACTGGTTCAAGAACCTCATGTCACCAGTCATCAACGTGCGCAGGTCGGGCAGGTCGTAGCGCAGTGCCGCGACGCGCTCGGCGCCAATACCAAAGGCGAAGCCGGTGTACTTCTCGGGGTCGATGCCGCAGTTGATCAGGACGTTGGGGTCGACCATGCCGCAGCCCAGGATCTCGATCCAGCCGCTGTGCTTGCAGAAGTTGCAGCCCTTGCCGCCGCACACGTGGCAGCTCACGTCCACCTCGCAGGAAGGCTCGGTGAAGGGGAAGAAGTGCGGGCGATAGCGCGTCTTGCGATCCTCGCCAAACATGCACTTAACAAAGTAGTCGAGCGTGCCCTTAAGATCGCCAAAGGTGATACCCTGTCTCT
>CABSMK010000020.1 GCA_902478825.1 uncultured Collinsella sp. | reverse complement strand
ACCGGATGAAGATACGTGCGACGGGGGCGAGGCGAATGGCTGGGCGGTATCGATACGCGGGTTCAACGGCATATCGACCACATAGATTATTAACTCGCATTTCTAACAGTTAAGGAGACGGGTGCTTTACAGCGCACTCCTTCGATGATGCCTTCCGCTAGTTGCTATGCCGGTTTCAGCCAACAAAGAATGTGCCCGGGCGCTCAGGTTCACCGTTAGCGTTGGCAACATATGAGATGGGCCAGACCCTTGCCGCGCGCCGATTGCGCGAGAGATGTCGGGCTCCATGTTTATTCCACCTGCTTGTTATCAACCAGTCTCGCAAAACAAAGGAAAATGACCCACGGATTACGGACTGGATTCCGGCGAGGGAGTGGAGCACGGATTGATCGAAGAGGAATGACGCTCTGCTAGAATCAGCAGCGCTGTCGGCAGCCCTTGTGCCGGGCAGAGCCCTCCATCCGATGGGAGGTGATGCCCATGACCGATTTCACCGAGCTCGTGAAGCTCCTGACCGCTATGGTCTCGCTCCTCACGGCCCTCGTCGGCCTTTCCAAGGCACTCAAGCAGGGCTCGAAGCCCAAAAAGAAAGGCCACCGTCGCTAAGACGATGACCCAACTTCATTAAGCAACGGCTCTGCCCAGCTCACTACAACTTGGGCTGCCGTCGGCACCATTCTACCCGCTTGACATTGCTGCTGTCGATGCGCCGTATCAAGAATCCACGGCAGCGCTCGCGGTTGCAAAACGGCCTAACAAATAGCGGCTATTAGTCAGTTCGGCTGTCAAAAAGGCCTAATAGTTGCCAATAGTGGCTAGTTGGCAACGGATTTGGGCTATTAGTTCTAACGGTGCCTATACTATGACTCCACAAACGGGACACGGTTTTCTGCCCGCACGAGGTTTTAAAGTTTAGCTGGAACAATCCGGCAGATTGGAGCACAGAACATGAGGTTCGAACGCCTCATGTCGCTCAAAATACGTCTCCTCAATTGCGCAAAGGAGAACGGTATTTAGCGACAAGGAGACAATGGAATGATTTGGTTCACCAGTGACACGCACTTCGGGCACGAGAATGTCCTGAAGTTCACGGACCGGCCGTGGGAGACGATTTGGCAGATGAACGATGCCATCGTCGACAACATCAACGGCAGGGTCGCCGTGGATGACGAGCTCTACATCCTGGGGGATTTCTCATTCAAGATGACCGCCCAGGACGCATACGGGCTGCGTAAGCGGATCGCCTGCAAGCGCATCCACCTCGTCCCGGGAAACCATGACAAGGACTGGACCCAGCCGGCGGTCGCGGGCGCGTTCACCGTGGAACCGCCGATCTGCGTGCTCAAGATCGACGGGCAGAAGATCGTCCTGTGCCATTACCCCATGGCCGACTGGCAGGGCATGAGCCATGGATCGTGGCACCTCCACGGGCACATCCACAGCGGCGGCGGCGCGTACAACGAGTTCAACCGCAAGCAGGGGCTCCTGCGCTACGACGTGGGCTGCGACGCCAACGGGCACTCCCCGGTGAGCCTCGACGGGCTGAGGAAATGGTTCGCCGGGGTCGACGAGCCGTGCGGCCGGGTGAAATGGCCCTGGTGGGTCAACGAGACCGGTGACAGGCAGGTCGAACGCGAGCTGGCGGCTTACAAGCGGAAAGAGGCGATCCGATGACGGTCTATGTGACAGGCGACATCCACGGTGGGCTCGACATGCAAAAGCTCCGCGACTGGGAGCTTGGGGATAGCCTTGGCAGCGACGACTATCTGATCATCGCCGGCGACTTTGGCTTTCCGTGGGACTTCTCTGCCGAGGAATGCGCCGATATCGCCTGGATGGAGTCGCGCCCCTACACGGTTCTCTTCGTCGACGGCAACCACGAGCGCTTCGACCACTGGGCGGAGCGCCCCATGGAGCCGTGGCACGGCGGGCTGACGCAGCGCCTGTCGGATACTTCGTCCATCCGCCGCCTCATGCGCGGGGAGGTCTTCGAGCTCGACGGGAAGACGGTCTTCACCATGGGCGGGGCGACGAGCGTCGACAGGGCGTACCGCATCCCGTACAGCTCGTGGTGGCCGCAGGAGCTGCCGGACGAGCGCGATTTCGATGACGCACGGGCAAGGCTCGACGAGGTCGCCTGGAAGGTCGACTGCGTCATCACCCATACCTGCTCGACGCGCATGCTCTCGCCGACGCTCTACCCGGACCCAGGCTGGGAACGCCCGGATGTGGACCGGCTGACCGGATTCCTCGACGAGCTCGAGGATCGTCTGGACTACAAGCGCTGGTATTACGGACATTTTCACCGAGACGGCAATCCGGACGAACGGCACACGGTGCTGTATGACCGGATCGTGAGGCTCGGGGACAAACTCCTGCCGTGGGGTGCGTGCTGATGGCTATCTATGTGACGGGCGACGTGCACGGCAGGGCCGAGCACGGGTCCAGCCGGTTTGCCTTCAAGAATTGGCCGCTGGGCCGGACTCTGACGCGCGATGACGTGGTGATCGTGGCCGGCGACTTCGGCTTTGTCTGGGATGGATCCAACGCCGAGAAATACTGGCTTGACTGGATCGAGTCGAAGCCGTGGACCACGTGTTTCGTGGACGGCAATCATGAGAACCACCACGCCCTGGCTGAGCTGCCGGTGCGGGAGTGGAACGGCGGGCTCGTCCATGAGGCGCGACCGCACGTGCTGCACCTGATGCGCGGAGAGGTGTTCGATATCGACGGGCTCATAGTCCTTGCCATGGGCGGCGCCACGAGCAACGACAGGCAGTATCGCAAGGAGGGGAGGAGCTGGTGGCCCGAGGAGATGCCGAGCGAGGAGGAGATGGGGCACTGCCGCGCCTCGCTCGACCGCGTGGGCTGGAAGGTCGACTACGTGGTGACTCACGAGGCTCCTGCCGACCTGGCAGAGAAGCTGTGCCGGGAGCGCGAACGCGAGTATCTGGACGACCAGCTGCAACGATTCCTTGCCGAGCTCGACGGGCAGCTCGGCTACCGCGCCTGGTTCTTCGGCCACTACCACGGCGACGAGTGGCGCGACGACAGGCACCGCCTTATCTACCGAGACATCGTGCCGATCGAAAATGCTGCGCCCGGCTCTAGAAACCCTCTAGAAATGCTCTAGAAGGTTTCTAGAAAATAGACGCTTTGCGGCCTACTCCAATTCAAAGGTCTGGTCGAGGGAGTTTGACCCGGCGCCCATCCCGTCGACTTTCACTTCGATGGGAGACATGTCGTTGAGGTCAAAAATCGACACACCGTCGCATTCGCCTCCCGGCGCAAGCCCTTGCGAAGAGAAGCGGTCTTCCTGCAAATCGGCGGCAAACCCGCGAGATAGCATCTGCTTATTTTGATAAGCCGTGATGTAGCTACCAACAGCGCATGAATCTGCCGATCGGTTGTTAATGGCGTGCCAGCGAACAACGGCAACCTTCCCGCCATCGCCAGCCGAGGAATCATGCACCTCGACGCCGGTGACTGAATACTCCATCTTGCCGTAAACCCCGTCTTCCTGCGCGTTATCAGAATCAGCGACCTGAACTGCCGTCTGACGATCGTCTGCCTGGCTGCACCCAGAGGTCATAACTAGGGCGGCTGCCAGAACACCAGCAGCCCCAAAGTTCCGAGCTAGGTTGATTGCCTTTTTAACAGAGAGATGTTCCATCGACTACTCCAAACTTAATTGTTTTTGAATGCCATCAGCCAAACAGCCAAGCCCCAATGAGCATGACCACTGAAACTGCTGCAAGCGAAGCCCAGACGGCATTTTGACGGGTGATGACACCGCTGATGTTGAGCGCATTTGCGCCGGCACCATCAATGACAGTCCAGACAAGTGCCGTGACCAAAAAGACGACTAGCCCTGCCGTTATCAACTCACGGCGAGACGGCCTTAGCTTGTCGGACATATCTACTCGCCCCTCGCCTGGGCCATGACCTCGACCTTGGCCTCGGCCACGGCCGCCCGCTGCTCGGAGGCGGCGAGGCGGTCCTTGAGGGCGGCGACCTCGGCCATCAGGTCACGCTGGGCGAGGAGGGAGACGTTGAGATCGGCCTGAGCCTTGGCCGCGGCGTCGACCGCGCCCCTCATGCTTTCAATTCGATCGTCTTTTGCGGCTGATTCTGCCAAGAGCTGATTGTTCTCGGAATCGAGCTTCTTGAGCTGCGAGAGGTAATCGGCGACGGTGGCGTGGAGCTCATCGTTCTCAATCTCCAAGCTCGCAGTATCCAGCTCGAATTTCTCTTTGATGGCGGCGACCTGCTCGACGCAATTAGATTCGATGCTCTGAATCTGTTCCGTTGCACTTTTCTTGGCGGCGTCGGCGTCCTCGCGGGCAGCACGAGCCTCCATCGCGGCGGCTTCGGCAGCGCCCACGATGATGCGCTTGACCCGCTCGACCGCCTCATCGAGGACGGCCGATGCGTCGAGCGCAGCCTTCATGCCGGGAGTGGCGTTAGGGTGGTAGCCGTCGACCAAGCGGGCGACGGTATCGGCCTGCGAGAGGCCAAGGCTCGTGCTGATGTCCTTTATGGCGTCACGGGTCTCCGATGAGACATTCAGACTGGTCATTTTCTTTTCGGACTGGACTTGGTTTTCGACCATGATGCGGCACTCCAATCAACAACGGGCATGGCTCCGCCACGCCGTACGGCTGGGAACAAATACGCGGCCGCTGTTGAGTTGTGTTCGTCCTGCGATCGGTGAGTTCTAAAAAGGCGTCTCAAGTCATGCGTTCACGCAGGGTTTCAGTTGGAGAAATACCGCACCCTTATATAGTAACGCCGCCGCACTCGGGCCTATTAGGCAAATCGCGAAACGACAGACGGACTTATTTCCTGACGCCCACCAATCCGCGTTCACGAAGGATGCGGTACAGCGTTGATTTGGAGACGCCAGTCGCAGCGCAAATATCGGGAATAGGAGTCTCTCCTCCAAGATAGAGCCTTACTGCAGCATCGGCTTTGACGCCGGCAGTGCGAGGCCTGCCACCCACGTTGCCGCCGTGGCTCCGTTTGACGGCGATACCCTCGGCCTGGCGTTGCCTGATCAGATCTCGCTCAAGTTCCGCGGTGCAAGCATGGGTGCCAAGCACGAAGCGCCCGAATGCGGTATCTAGATCCACGGGCTGTTTCAGGGACGTGAGCTTCACGCCGAGGTTTCGAAACATAAGGTCATAGTTGAGCAGCTGCCTGGTCGATCTGGTCAAGCGCTCCCAGGATTCGACCACCACCTCGTCGCCCGCCCGCATCTTCTTGAACAGGCACTTCTGCTGCGTCCGGTCGCCGTCCTGGGCACCCGTGACCTTGTCCTTGTAGATATGGCCATAGGCCACGCCAGCGTTCACCAGAGCCTCGATCTGGCGGTCCAACCTCTGGTCTTTCGTGCTCACGCGAGCATATCCGTAACGTGTCATTTCAGCCTCCTGCCTCGTATTTGATTTTCCCATGGGAATTGACGTGGAGGTTTTGACACTGGGTTTTGGCACTCGACGTTCACAGCATCGAGGGTTCGATTTTCGAGTGCCCAGAGGCATACGTTTTGGGACGAACGGCTAATGGAATATGTTGGGACGGATAATATTCTACTACCAAATAGTAGTAGAATATTATCGTAAAGATTGGAGGCTCATGGTCCGGATACACCAGAGAGTTCACGAGCGGCACCCCGAGCTAGATGACGGTGATGTCGAGGCGGCGTGGGAGAGCTACTGCTTCGCGGCCGTCCGCATACCCGGGGAGTGCGAGATGCGGACGGGCTACGACCCGCAAGGCCGGTACATCGAGATGGTCGGTGTCCTCCTAGCCGACGGCGCGTGGCTCGTCTACCACGCCATGACGCCGCCGAGCAAGAAGACGCTAAGGGAGATCGAGAACGCGAGAAGGAGAGGTTACTGATGGAATATAGGCTTGCAAACGGATCCGTTATCACGGATGAGGACATCGAGCGCGAGTGCGCGGAATACGAATCCGGCTCCTGGGAGGGGAGCCTGGTGAACCTCCGAGTCGGCCGCCCCAGGCTTTCCGAGGTGGAGGCCAACGCCAACCTGTCTTTCAAGTGCCCGAAGACGGGCGCCGACCTCATCGAACGGGCGGCCGCCGCGTGCGGGATGCGGAAGTCGGAGTTTCTGCGCTCGGCCGCGATCGAGAAGGCCGAGAGGATACTCAGGTCGGCATAGCCCCGGCGTGCCTTCCCGGAATCGGCGTTGCCGCAGGGAGTGAGCGCCCTGCGCCGCCGTTATGTTAGACATGTCGCTAACATAACGGCGGTTAAGTCGTGCCGCGGGTCGGGGCATTCGCACCACCACAGGTTCAATCACCCCGTAAATCGAATCCTGTTAAGTCGTCTATCTGCGTGTTTATGAACACACCATTGCCATTCCTTAGGTGAGAATCGTGTCCGCACGGGGCGATATATTAGACAGAACACCCGAGGGAAAGGAATAGCATGAGCGATTTAATGGAAGTCGTACATCGGCTCGAGCGCGAGATGGCAGACCGAGCCTCCGCAGTTGAGAAGGAGGGGTTATGCCCAAAAAAGCGCCATGGATAACAAAGGATGTTCGCATAGTAGAAGCGATGGGGTGGCTAACCGGCGCTTGCAGCGTCGTGCTGACAGGTTTTGCTATCGCAGCAGTGCCCACCGGAGAGAAGGTCCCCGTCCACTACGGCGTTGACATGCAGCCGAACCGCTGGGGCTCTCCTGTCGAGCTGTTGCTCCTCCCTATTGTCATGCTGGCTTGCATCGCGCTTTTGGCCCTCGTTCTCCATCTGGTCAGTCCAGAGCATTGGAACCAGCCTGCCGGTCTCGAGAGCGACGAGAAGGATGCTTGGTATCTCGCAAGTGCTCGCTCGGTGGCCTGGTTTGAGCTCGAGTGCGGCGTTTTCTCGCTGCTTGCGGCCCTTAACCCGTTGTCCGACGACTGCAAGGCGATGATTGTCGGCGCTGTTGCATTCGAACTATTGCTTATTGCAACGCCCCTTATATTCACTGCAAGGTTTCGCAAGAGCAGAGGTAAGGGCAAGGCTCGGAAACTTTAGCGCCCCAGCGTGTTCCAATCGATAAAGAGCTCGCGACGAAGACTGCGCTGCGCATCAAGCTGGCGTCCGTCTTCTCGCGATACTCCAAGCCAATCTCCTCAAACAACATGCGCTTCACTATCTCGAAGTTCTTCTCATCGGCGATTTGCTGATACGTCAGCAACATGACGTTGAAACCCATTTGCTGCAATGCGGTGGCGCGATCGGAATCCGACATTGCGGCATCGGCCCCACTGTGCACAAGCCTGCCTTGGCACTCGACGACAAGCGGCTTCTTGTCACCCGTCTCCTCAAATAGGAAGTCTGCATAGCAGTTGTAGCGCCCGGCCAAACGCGCTGCCTTGCCCGAAAGGACAATGCGAGCATTGTTGCTAAAGGATCTGAGACCCTCGCCACCGGCGACGCGCGGCGTCGCAAGCAACAAGGACAGCTGAGCCTCAAACGGCGACGCGACAACCCCGGTCACACGCTCGACATCTTTAAGGCTCAGTTCAATCAAGCCATCAAGGCCTGCATGGCCGCCGACGAGGCGGTCCGCAGCCTTAACGACTATGACAGCATCGTTGACACTCAGATCGCCAACGCCATTGATGAGCACCTTCGCGCCATCGACAGGCTCTGCCGTTTCGGCATCGACGGTGGTTTCGGTAAGAAGCATCCGGTTAAGGAGTACTAGCCTTCCGCATGGCCATGGAAGTAAAGTAGAAGAGGGTCGAATCCGAAGCAGTTCCCGGACAATTGGCGTCCGGCCAGACACTTCGGTTTGGCCCTTTCTTCCAGGATTCTGTAACAGCTGATTGAATTGCAACGCGCTAGGGCAGGACAGTTCAAAACTAGCGGGGCGTGTCGCCGCGCGAGTAGTCACCGCGATCGACGACGCGATCGTCCATCTGTCGCGACACGGCGCTACCGCCGTGCGCCTGGCCGGTGGCGCGGACGCGGTCGTCACCAGCATCGGGAACGGAGCCGGCATAGCGGTTGCGAATCTCCCTTGCGTAGCCGCGGCGCGCAAGGAGCTCGTCGCGAACCGCGGGATCTTCGAGCTACTTCACTTCAAACCTTAAGAGCCTTCTCTCTGGCAGATCGGTCATCTTCATCGTATAAGTCCCAGGAAAAGCCTTCTCAAAACGGACGGTCTCGTAACCTTCGAAATAGTCGTTGGTGTTTTGCATCATGAATGGGACGAGCAACTCGTTCTCCGCCCCAACCTGTACAGCAAACGCAGCAGAGCCGCCCAGAGCCGGCATTGCCTGCGTTATCAGATCGGTATTGACCACAAAGTCATAGTTTGGCGCGTGCTCCGGTACCAAATGCCAAGCATACGTTTTGATTCCGCCTTCGACATTGTCCTTATTCCTGACACGCATCTTTACGGCGATAACACATGTGGTGTCGGCGTCCTTCAATTTCGTTTTCGTATCCACGATGCCATATTTTGAATAATCATCATGCGCACGCTTGAGATACTCGCGCGGCGTGAGCAGCTCTGCCCCGTCTATGCAAAACGAATACCCGTCAGTCGCCACATCCTTCGACCCCAGAAACGCCCCATCCATCGAGAGCCATTCGCCCTCCGCATAATATTTCTCAGGAATGACCGTCCGGTTCCCGTTAACGACGCTCACCCTCATGCCCGCAATGCCGGTAGCAGCACAGCCGAAAAGCGCGAGCACCGACCTTCTCGTCCACAGGGCCTTCTTCATCGCGCTCACGACCTTTCCCGAACTTTCACAACGGCACCGTCGCGCATACAGTAAACCCGATCGGCCAGCTCCTCGAGCACCTCTCCGTCATGGCTGGACAGAATAACCTCGCGACCCGTTGATGCCGCCATCGCCACAACGCGCTTGAGCATTTCCACGCCCGCTTCGTCGAGGGCATTTGTTGGCTCATCGAGAACGAGTAGCTTCGGCTTTTCCATAATTGCCGCAGCTATCCCCAGACGTTGCTTCATCCCAAGCGAGTATGCTCGGAACTTCTTTTTTTCGTCTGCATCGAGCCCCACGAGCCGCAGGGCAGAGCGAATGTCCTCGGGGGTGGCAACGCCCTTGATCTGAGCGATGAGCTCCAGATTGTCGTAGCCAGACAGATATCCCAAAAAGGAAGGCGCCTCGATCAACATCCCCAGACTCGGCGGGAACGAGATGTCCGCCCCAAGCCTTTGGCCATCGATAGAGATTTCGCCTTCGGTAGGCTTGATCAATCCGCAGACCGCTCGCATGAGCATGGTCTTGCCCGAACCGTTTATCCCCTGAAGTCCGACCACGGTCCCAGGGTCAACCTCGATGGACACGTTGCGCAGGACATCGTTTTTGCCCATGCGCTTCGATACGTCCCTAACGATCACGCTCATATCTTGTCCCCCTTTTCTATAAGGTCGGCCCTTCGAAACCACAGTCCACCCAACGATAGGCATAACGACATAATCACAATTGAAAACAAGACGCTCGAGCCCGTCGCGATTCCCTCTTTGACAATTCCGCCCCAGCGCAACAGCATTAGGGCATTGCCTAACAGCACCCAATGCCGCGCAAATGCCGAACAGATCAGGGAGCTCATTAAAACCACAAACGAGACCGACGACCCAAGCACAAACCCGACCGCTGCCTGCGCAAACGCAAGCGCCTCGAAAGCAAGAAAGAGTCCTACGAAAAACGGCAGCGCATCTGCCTCGGCAGCTTTGAGAAACCACGGCGCCAAATTAGCCAGCTGAAGCGACTCGCCATGAATGACCGCGCTGAACGAGGAGCTCACCACCAAGCTCCAAATCACAACAGAGCAAACCACCACGAGCAGCGAAAATGCCGTTACCGCCGCCACCAAGATAAAACGCGAGACCCACCAAAGGGTTCTTGCCCGACATCGAACAAGCGCTTGCAAACCAAACCCGTGCAACGATTCGGTCGGATAATCGAGTGTTGTATAGAGAATAAGCAGAGTGAGAAAAAGCCATCCTAGCGGAGGCACAAACATGACCCCGGGCCTAGGCTCAAACGGAGCAGATCCGGCAAACACGAGCGCAAGATTATCCGCAAACCCCAAGGTATCCGTCCTGACCCCATACACAGAAGACAATCCGTAGGCGTATACCAAGTTCGCAACGGTCACTGCCGCGATCGCAATATAAGTAATGATGTTCTTCTTCAAAACGGTCCTCAGGTCCGCGGCGACCAGCCTAAACAGCATCAGACCACCTCGCGCCTTTTTAAGAATCTCGCGGAAACCAAAGAAAAGACGAGCAACAAAGTGATTTCCGCAAACCCCGCTCGAATGTCGGGCCAGTTATTTAGCGATTCCGACCTGATGCTGTTAAGAATGTTGCAGTTAAAGCCGACGCATGAAAGGACGCTAAAAATCCAATCGTTAACAAAGTGCCATGCAACCATAATCAGATATGGAACGACCATCGCCTTGATTCTGCTGCGAAAAACAACCGACAGACCGGTCACGGCCATGGATAGAACCCCCAGCGCCACCGCATCGAACAGCGTATAAACCAGCACGTATAACAGAGGCCGGGAATAAAACAGACCAGAAAAATAGCTATGCAGATAGAGCCCAACATAAATCGATTCATCGACCCGGGGGAGATACGCGGGAAACAGCATGGAGACGATCAGAAAGTTCACGAGTAGCGGAATAGCCGTGACCGCAAACGCAGAGAGGAAAGCAGACAGCATCTTCACGTTCACGTACGCATTTCTAGAAACACGCGTGCAGATCTGTGCCTCGTAACCGCTCAAACGCTCGGACAGGCATGACCACGACCCGGCCAACATGGCAAGCAACGGCAGCGCATAGAAAAACACCGACGCTAACAACGGCGCGTTCGCGCCCACAACAATCCAGTTACCAAAGCTACTTTCACGCGTTTGGCCGAGGTATGTCTGAGACTGCAGACCAATGCCGTAGCCAAAAGATAGCAGCTGTTTGCGTTCAGCCTCGAGCGTCCACCACGCCTCGACGGCAGCTGCCATCGAAATTACTGTCGCCAAAGTAAGAGCCAACGCAAATATTGGGTTTCCAGATATCTTGGACAACTCGTGCCGAATTAGTTTTTTATTCAACCGACATCACCCTCCCATTGGCCGGACCGAGCAACAACGCTCGACCCGGCCCTAATCACAACAAGAAGCTGCGGATTGGCTAGGAGGGAGGTTTGTTAAAATGGCCTAAGCAATCGGGGCTCCACCTTCCATAGACCGTGCCGTATCCGGACTCGGCCCAGGCAGTCAGACGAGCATGGCTGCGCCCATTCTCGCGAACGAGGTTATACATCTCCCATTCGCCCGCGTGGTTGGCGCGATACACGCCTTGCGTGCAATTCATAGTGCCCGTTCCTCTATTGTCATAGGCGCCGTCCACGTACAAACGTAACGGCCTTCCTGAATAGCCTTGGATCAAAGTGTAAACTGAAGATGAATCTTCTTTCTGGCGATAGCCAGTTGCGCTCGTGCCAGAACATTGAAAAGCGAAATTTCTATCTTCGTTGTTCTTGCATGTGGCAATTCCGGCATCCGCGCTCTGCGAAATGCTAGAAACCTGGGAAGTGTCAAACTCCTCTTGAGCAAATGATGCGGCAGGTGCACCCATCGACAAGCCCGCAACAATCGCCAAGCCGACTCCGATTCGAGCAATAGCGCTCCTTGGCTTAATCATGGCCTTCTCCAATCAAAAGCGGTTAACAATGCGTCGACGCACGGCAACCTTTGCATGAATGGAGAAAGATGTCTGTAAACACTCGCTATTGAGTTGATCGCTCAGGCGTTTACACGTTATCTACCTGCGATAACAATGAAATAAGCTCCGCTTTATTCTTGATCTTCAACTGGCGGTAAGAAGCAGACCGCAGTGCTTGCACCGTAGATGCAGCATAACCTACGTCCTCCGCAATGGTCTTTGTCGTTGCGCCCTCTGCCGTCATCAGCAAGATTTGCGACTGAACATCAGAAAGGGAGCGAGACATAAGCAGGGCCAGCTGGCGCACGCGGGCTGTTTCGGTGGACCCGTTCGCGCGGTACTCCAAGACGGCTTTCTCGTCCTCAACCGAGCGGGCGAGCGCGATGTGCGTGACGAACATGGGCGCAGACCAGCAGACGACCACCGTTGCCACGACGACATTGACAGCCGAACTATGCCCCAACAACGACGCGAGGAACAACGGCTTGAAAACCGTCAGATCCTGCACCATGTTGAGCAAGACAACCCAAACAGGAGCCATCGCCCCAAAGCAGAGCATCCATACCCCAAGCATTTTGCGCTGCGGACAGCTTCGCAGCACTATATACGTGAGCAGCATCCCCGTCAGTACCGCAAGTCCATGAATTCGCCCCCTAGTTGCTGCATAGATTAAAGCGGATACACCTATTAACGCCAACGGCACGATAGCCCGAGTATGGGCATGAACCTTAAACGGGCGCAGCTTAACAGCGAGCGAAGCCATAGACGCTATGCCGCAAAACAGGACCGGTGCAGCCATCAACGGATCGCGTATGCACCTCCATGCCGCGATATAAACAAAAGCCCATTCCACGGCAGACAGTATCGCCCACACGCACGGGCTTCCGAGCCCAATCGCTTCGCCTGCCCTATCCAGATCAGCGTCATGATTTGTCTTTACAACCGCGCAATACGGCGAAAGAAACAGTCCGAGGCCCAATGTATAGCTTGCAAGAGAAAAGGCGACTGCCCGCGTAACGCTGGATTCCCAATCACTATTCGCCATTACCAAGGGACCTGCCGCAAGGAAAATAAAAAAAGATGTGGGCAGATATCGAAGCAGCCGGTGCGTCCGAGCTAATGACAACATATCGCCGGCATGCCGCTGCGATAGCTCAGACTCTACAGCTTCGCCCCCACCCGCAAACAGCGCCACCAGCTCACGCGAGCCCGCAACCGACGCCTTCCCGTATGCTCGGTGAAGCGTGGTCCGCACCGTCGATGGCTTCGTATCCGTCTCCCTGGCAATTTCCGCCGGCGTTTTCCCTTTGAGCAGCAGTCGAACAAACTGCTCTTCTCGAGGCGACAGAGAGGGAGAAAACGCCCCCGCATCGAATGGGTCGGACGTGCGGGGGATATCCGAATCGTTGTTCCGCTTCTTCCTGAGCAACGTGCATACGAAGGCAGCAATAGCGGACCCTATCGTCAGCGACGCAATGATCGCGGCATCGTTTGCGAAGTATGCCACCTCAACAGCGGGAACAAGGCCAATGGGAACTGCTACGAGCACAGAACGGGCGAACACGTCGCTCTGTCCCCGACCAAAGGCGCGGGGACAGCAAAGCAGCGGGACCGCAGCCAATACGAGATAGAACAGAGGAATTAAAAGCATAAGGCCAATTGATGCGGCCATTACAGAGGGCATCCCCCATGGCTCGGGAACGACTCTCCATGAAACTCGGCAGCAAAACAGCAGGCAAGACAGGACAACTATTGTTTCTGCAAAAAACGCGTTCTGCGGGTGACGGGCCTCTCTTTCGTCAGTCCGCGTCGCCCTCCGCGTCAAAGGAAAACCCGCCGTATCCCAAATTACATATGAGAGGAGCAGCGACCCAGCAAAGCACGAGACGCACGAAACGCCATGCAACAGCCAGATCGGCGCAAACACGAATGGGATAGAATCTCCGCGAGCATAGAAAACTAGGTCGGACCATTCGGGAACCGTTGCAATAACACCGAGGAAAACACCGATAGCACCGAGATGCCTCGGCCGTCTCATTTCTCTCCCTTTGCATAGCGCAACACCATGACCAAACGCCGCGAGGCATGCGCCAAGGATAACGAGCCAGGTCATCGCACCTGATGCCAGGCCGATCGAAGATGAAAACCGGTGATAAGGGGTAACCGCCATTACGACAAGCGCAATGGTAAAAGCAGATGTGGCAGAGCAGCGGGAAAAGAGCATATGACCTCCATAGAGCGGCATTATACAGCTCGGTTTGTTCATCCCTCTTCGCTCCCACACCGGCCAGCATCAACGATTCACGCATACTCCAATCAGAACCAGATAACGGTCCAATTTTCCGCAGTCCCCGCTCCAAAGCGGGATGCGGTTTCCTTTTGAGGGCCGATTGGGAAAACGCACCCCGTTTTAGGCCGAAAACTGGGACGCGCGGGCAGGAGCTATGCAAAGATAGCGGCTGTTGGCCTTGCGATCGGTCTTGCAATGGCGCTGTGCGCATCATTCGCGAAGTATAGGTCCGAGTTAAAGATTTCTGTTGTCTGGTTCATCTGCCAAATAATCGCTTGGAATATAGTCGACGTGATAACGCTTCTCTAATTTCTCGATGAACCGGTCGACCTTTCGAGCATTTTGATAAACCTTTTCAAGCGTTCGGAAAACAGCTTTCTCGTTGTACGCGGGAAGCCCTTGGGCGTTCACAAAATACATCAGCTGATTGAGGTTCGTTCCTTCCTTCAATAACTCATGATGAAGCTTTTCCACTTCAGCGATATCGAAATTGAATGATTCGATCTTTCCGTAGATCGCGCTGCGGCGAACCAGTTCGCTTGCAGAAATGCCGAGCGCCGCTGCACGCTGCTCAATTGCCTTTTTTTCTGGAGCAGTGAGCATTACTTGGAACGGAATACTCCTTTTTTCAGAAATCGGCTCGCCACGTTCATCGGTTTCACGCGATGCCTGTGCTCTCCTGTAATCCTCCTGTTGCTTATGGAGGGCCTTTTTCTTCCGATCAAGAACTTGCATTTCGTCATCGAGATCATCAAGTGAGATTTCCCGATGAATCAGCACAGATCGAATCAACTCAGCTTCCGTACAACCAGCTTGTTCGCAAAGTTGTTGATAGATCTCTTTCTCTTCAGGAGAAACGCGAGCCTTTACGAATTCATTTCGTGCCATTTTTCTACTTTCTCCGGAGTGGCCTCCGGAAAAGTAAGCAAGAAACTGAGGATTGGCATCCGTCACCTCTTGCTATGGTTGCCTAATTTTTTAGAAAGAGTGAAACCAACCCGCAAAAAGCGTGCTGCGTTCACTCTTTCCCTTTTCTCCGTGACAGGAGAAAATCAAGATTCGTAAATCATGATAACAGGGACTACGGGCCCGGTTATCATGATTTATGTACATCTTGCAATCTCCGGAACGGTGATTGGGCGAAACGCAGTGTAGACGTGGAATGAGAGGCCTCATTCCAAGCGAGAGGCCTCGCGGCGTCGTAACTGCGTGAAGACCGTGAGCGAAAGCGAAATTTTAACGCGAAGGATGCTGAGCGTTAGAAGTTCGCTGTAGCGAGAGCGGAGCGATATTGCGAATGCGAGGGATGCCGAGTATTTGCAATATCGCGCAGCGGGTTTGCGCCGCCCGCGGCGCAAACATTCGACTTGTCGAATCGTTTTTCGCAACGCCGGCGAAAAAGTTGAGGCAGCTTTCGACAATTTCAATGGCGCGGAGAGTCATTAGCGTGACTCGCAGCGCTGTTGGATTTGTCGAAAGGTGACGCGGCTCGCATTGCGATTCGGATTAGCGAGTCGATTTTCATGCGGCGGTCAAGCCGCCTATGATTGCGACCAGAGGTCGCTATCGATTTTCAAAACTCACGTTTTGTTTAGACGCGATTTGAGATGCGAAACGAAAACCGAAACGCCCGCGCGAGTCGTTTTGACTTTTGCGCAGGCGTTTCGAATCAAATGAAAATCAATACGATGAGTTTTTGAGTTTCACGCTTCATAACAGATTTAAAAACTACGGCGTCGATTCCAACTGCCATCAATCAACCGATGCAGTCGCAGTCGACTTACCGACCCAGGTCCAAGGGCGGAGCCCTGGCAAGAGCCAACGGCTGCGAACTTGTGGCTACATTTACGATGGAGGTACAAGTTTGCGTCTCTTGCGAGATTTTTCATCTCACAGCACATTTCACGGCAAACCATCGCCGCGCTTAGATCGCCTCGGTGTCCGGTGGTTGTCCGGTAGCGAACCTTTTACCGAGACGCACCGGAGACATTGCGTAACTGTGTCATGCCGCGACAATGTAAAAGTGTGACTGCCGAACTGTGTAATAACGCAATAACGTAACAACGTTATTGCGTCACTTTTTAGCGCCGCCAAGGGCGCCGGGTTTTTAGGGCAGAGCCCTAGTGCACCGCCGGGCTTTGTACGGCGGCGCACTAGGGCTCTGCCCTAAAAACCCGGCACACGGCAAAACGAAATAACAGAACTATGTAATAACGACATTACGTAAATACGGCATTGCTGAAAAAGTGAATACCGTTGACACTCCCCGTAGTTGAAACCAGAGGTTTTACGACGGTTTTGATAATCTATGTGGTCAATATGATGCCGTTGAACCCGCATATCGATACCGCCCAGCCATTCGCCTCGCCCCCGTCGCACGTATCTTCATCCGGT
>CABSMK010000019.1 GCA_902478825.1 uncultured Collinsella sp. | reverse complement strand
AGCTTGCGGGGGTCGAAGCCCTTGCCCTGCTGATCCTTGCCAGCCTCGATGTACTCGCGGACGCCCTTGGCGAAGACGAGCTGCAGGTCGGTGTTGACGTTGATCTTGGAGATACCCAGGGAAATGGCCTTCTTGATCTGGTCCTCGGGGATGCCGGTGCCACCGTGCAGGACGAGGGGCAGGTCGCCAGTCTGGGCCTTAATCTCACCCAGGCGCTCGAAGGAAAGGCCAGCCCAGTCGGCAGGGTACACGCCGTGGATGTTGCCGATACCGCAGGCGAGGAAGTCGACGCCCAGGTCAGCGATCTGCTTGCACTCGGCAGGATCAGCGAGCTCGCCGCTGGAGGTCACGCCGTCCTCGGTGCCGCCGATGCCGCCGACCTCAGCCTCGATGGACATGCCCTTGGAGTGGGCAAGCTCAACGAGCTCCTTGGTGCGGTCGAGGTTAAGCTGGAAGGTCTCCTCGTGAGAGCCGTCATACATGATGGACGTGAAGCCGGCCTCGATGCACTTGAAGCAGTCCTCGTAAGAACCGTGATCGAGGTGAAGGGCGACGGGAACGGTAACGCCCGTGGCCTCGACGGCAGCCTTGACCATGTCGGCGCAGACCTTGAAACCGCCCATCCACTTAGCGGCACCAGCGGTGCACTGAAGGATCAGCGGAGACTTGGCCTCCTCGGCGGCCTGGAGAATAGCCAGGGTCCACTCGAGGTTGTTGGTGTTGAAGGCACCGAGACCGTACTTGCCGGCCTCGGCCTTCTTGAGCATGTCTGCTGCGTTGACGAGCATAAAAGAAACCTCCTGTAAGGTTGCTCCGATAACGCCTGTGATTTTACCACGGCGCACCCGAGCATAAACGTTCGTTTGTTCACGAATATCGCCCAAACAGACTTTTTTGACCGTTTGCCCTACGAAATTGACCCGTTGGGGAAAAATAGCTTGACGTTTGGACGCTTCTCGTGCTTCAAAAGCCGACTATAAAGCTACACCTGCATGAAAGGGTTCTGCATAAGCTCGCGTGCCACAGTGGTCGAATCGCCATGGCCGGTTAGGCAAACGGTATCGGGCGGGAGAAGCCGGGCGAGCTTGGAGAGCGAGCACAAAATCGCCGCCTCGTCTCCGCCGGAAAGATCGGTACGGCCGTGCCCACCCGGAAACAGGGTGTCGCCCACAAAGGCAATGTTCCCCTGCTCGGTGGCAGCAAACAAGACAATGCCACCCGGTGTGTGACCGGGCGTCGCAATCACCTGCAGGCAGATATCGCCCACCTCGATAGCATCGCCCTCGGCGAGCAGACGCGTCGGCTCCCCGGGGTCGGGCGTCTCAATGCCCCACATCGCTCGCTGTTCCTCGATGTTCGCATGCGGCACCGCCACATCCTTAGCACACAGCTCATACTGGCAGCCCTCGCCAACGGTGGTTCGCACGCCGGCAACACCCCCAACATGATCGGCATGGCCATGAGTGCATACGGCGCCAAGCATGCGTACGCCGGGATGCTCGGCTCGAATATGCTCCACCAAGCGCTCGCCTTCCCATGCGGGGTCGATAATCACGCACTCATTGTCCGAAATAACAGCATAGCTATTGGTCTGAATGGGACCGTTTACGAGCGTCTCGATCTCGACCGATCCCTTGGGAGTTAAATCCAAGGACACAGCATTCATGTCCCTCTCCTCTCAATAGAACTCGAGGCATCAAACGATGCCTCGAGTGTAGCGAATATCGATAATGTGGCACGTTCGTCGCGACTAAACACGGCGCTTAAGCTGGGCTCCACCCTCGCCGGGCATCAGGCGGCGCGCGTCGTAGACCGAGTCAACGCTGCTGATAGAGGCCAGCAGCGGATCCAGACCACTCGCGTCCGAAATCTCGACCATAAAACGCAGGGTCGCAATGCCCTCGCGGTTGGTCGAGGTAGCGGCGGAAAGGATATTGCCGCCCGCATCGCCAATGGCGATGGTGACGTCCTTGAGTAGACCCATACGATCCAGGCACTCGACCACAATCTCGACCTGGAAAAGCGTATCGGCAGCACCGTCCCACTCCACGTCAATCATGCGCTCGGGGTGCTCCATGAGGCCTTTGACGTTGGGGCAGTTGGCACGATGCACCGAGACACCTCGGCCGCGCGTGATGAAGCCGACGATATCGTCGCCCGTCACCGGATTGCAGCAATGCGCCAGACGGACCAGCAGGCCGCTGTTGCTCTCGCCCTTGACGATAATGCCGTTACTTGCGCTCTTGCCACGCTTTTGCGGCTTGCGGTTGGAGCCGCGGGCCGGCTGTTTCACGACCTCGGCGATAGCCTCGGCCTTGGTGAGCTGTTCCTCGGGCTTGGGGTCCAAGATTTGCTCGACCTTATTGCCCACAGCGCGCGGGGCAACCTTGCCGGCACCGACGGCGGCAAACAGGTCCTCGAGCTGCTTGAAGTTAAACTGCTCCGCCACGGCGTTGAGTGCACGCGTCGAACGCGGCGTGGAGATGCCATACCCACGCTTGCGCAGGTCCTTGGCCAGCATATCGCGGCCGGCGGCAGCGTCGTCGTCCTTAGTCGCGGCGGCAAAGTAGCGACGGATCTTTGACTTGGCGGAAGGCGTCTTGACGATCTTGAGCCAATCACGCGACGGCTTGGAACTCTTGTTAGTCAGGATTTCAACGCGGTCGCCCGTCTTGATCTCGTGCGTGAGCGGAGCCACCGCACCGTTGATTTTGGCGCCGACGCAATGGTTTCCCACCTCGGTGTGAACGGCATAGGCAAAGTCGAGCGGCGTGGAGCCGGCACGAAGCGCCATGACCTCGCCTTTGGGCGTGAAGACGAAGATCTCCTGATCGAAGAGGTCGACCTTCAGCGAATGCAGGTATTCCTTGGCGTCGGTAATCTCATCAGACGCAGCCCAATCGAGTGAGTGCTTAAGCCAGTTAATCTGGTCGTCCAAACGTTGAGCGTCATTGGTCTTGGAAGCAGACGATCCGCCCGACTTCTTATATAGCCAGTGGGCGGCAATGCCGTACTCGGCCTGCTCATGCATCTCGTAGGTTCGAATCTGAATCTCGAGCGGACGAGCCGTAGGGCCGATGACCGTCGTGTGGAGCGACTGGTAGTTATTGACCTTGGGCATGGCGATATAGTCTTTAAAGCGACCAGGCATGGGGTGCCACAGCGTATGCACCGCACCGAGCGTGGAGTAGCAATCGCGCACCGAATGGGTAATAACGCGCAGCGCCACCAGGTCGTAGATCTCGGAGAACTCCTTGCCCTTGCGCTTCATCTTTTGGTAGATGGACCAATAGTGCTTGGAACGGCCGTTGATTTGGAAGCCTTCCAGGCCAATGCGGTTGAGCTCGTCGGTGAGTGTCTTGATGGTCTCAGCCAGATAGCGCTCACGGACCTCGCGCGACTCCGCCACCATGCGCGCGATGCGCTGGTAGGCGTCGGGCTCAAGGTAGAAGAAGGACAGGTCCTCGAGCTCCCATTTAATGGAGCTCATGCCCAGACGGTCGGCCAGGGGCGCATACACGTCCATGGTCTCGCGCGCCTTAAACAGGCGACGGTCCTCGCGCAGGGCTGCCAGCGTTCGCATGTTGTGCAGGCGGTCGGCAAGTTTAACGATGATGACGCGAATGTCCTTGGACATGGCGAGGAACATCTTGCGCAGCGTGAGCGCCTGCTTCTCGTCCATGCTGTCGACTTCGATGTTGGTGAGCTTGGTCACGCCATCGACGAGCTCGGCCACCGTATCGCCAAACAGGCCGGAAACATCGGTGAGCGAGGTCTCGGTATCCTCGACGGTATCGTGCAGTAGCGCGGCACACACCACATCGCAGTCCATCTTGAGATCGGCCAAAATGATGGCAACCTCGACGGGATGGTTAATGTACATCTCGCCCGAGCGGCGCTTTTGGTTGCAGTGCTTCTCGGCGGCAAAGCAGTAGGCCTGCTCAACCTTAGAAAAGTCGTCCTCATTCATATATTTGAGGCACAGACGCTCCAGCTTGTCGTAGCTGTCGGCCATAATCTCGGGCGGCAGCTCATCGGCATGCTTATAGTGCTCCATCTCCGAAAACGGCTGGAGGGTGGAATCATGGGCGGTACGGGCTGCGGCATCCATCGAGGTCCCCTTCCCCTAGGCCCGCGGTACGATCGGGCGGTTAACTTTGGCTAGCATATCAGAAGCGCACGAATCGAGCGCCCAACTCCGGAAAGCCGAGAACTCCATGCGCGAGCGCAAGCCCTCCAAATAGCGAATTGACCTGCTCAATTGCACGCGGCCGGGGTTTTCGGCCATCGCGATGCGACGGGTGTCGTCAAACCCCGAAACGCGACAGAAACCAAGCTCTTCGAAGATTCCTAGGCCGCTTTCCACCGAGCGCTCGTCGACCGGCGTGCGCGCGTCAATTGCAAGGCACATCTGCGCGATGTCGATATCGCTTGCGCAGAATGAATCATCCCCGGTCTTGCCGCGGTTGGAGCGCCACATGGTCTGCAGCGCGCGATAGAGTGTGACGAGCTCGTCGCGCTCGGGTGCGTAGCAGTCGAGCAGGCGCTCGTTAATGCGGGCGTCGCGCGACGAATAGAGCAGATGGATCACGGCGGGCTGGCCATCGCGACCGGCGCGGCCGCTCATCTGGTTAAACTCAATGCCGCCAAACGGCATGTGATAGAGCACGACATGGCGGATATCGGGCAGGTTGACGCCCTCACCAAAGGCAGATGTCGAGACGATGCAGCTGAGGCTACCGTCTCGGAATGCTTCCTCCACGCGACGGCGATCGGAACGCGCAAGCCCCGCGTTATAGAACGCGATATGGGTTGCGCAATCGGGCACACGCTTGCGCAACGTCTTGGCGAGCGCCACGGACTGGTCGCGCGAATTGACGTAGATGACGGTCTTTTCCCCCGTCGCCACAATCGACACCAAACGGTTCTCGCGACTTGCAAGATCACGGTCGTCCTCGAGCTGCAGGTTCTCGCGCACCGTCTCGTCGACCACCGTGCGAGTGATCGGCAGCATGCGGGCAAGCTCGGCCACGACCGGAGCCGTCGCGGTGGCCGTCGCAGCCATAACGACCGGGTCGCCCAGGGCTTTGAGGATATCGGGCATGTCGAGATAGGCGCTGCGGTCGCCGCCCTTGGCAAGGCCGGCGTGGTGCGCCTCGTCGATAACGACAAAGCCGATGCGGCCCGAACGTGCGAAGCGGTCACGGTGGATAGATAGGAACTCGGGCGTCGTGAGCACGATACCGGTGCGGCCCGAAGCTAGGCCGGCGAACACGTCATCGCGTGCGGCCTCCACGGTCTCGCCGGTCAGCACGCCAACGCCAATACCGAGCGCTGCCATCGTCGACGAGAGGTGATAGGCCTGGTCGGCAACAAGCGCACGCAGCGGATAGACAAAGATGCTCGCACGTCCGCGAAGCACCGCCTCACGCGCGGCATGCACATGGAAGATGAGCGACTTGCCGCGGCCCGTTCCCATAACCGCCAAGACACTCTGGTGATCGGCCAAGGCGTCGAGCGCCTCAACCTGCGCGCGGTGCGGCTGGTTCGATCCGATAAAGCTATGGATAAGCGAGCGCGTGAGCTCGGTATAGGAAAGCTGGGCGAGCGTCTCGCGCTTGCGCGACTCCAGGCGCAGGCCGGAATCCGCCGGCTGCACGCCACGACGAAGCTCGCATGCCGGATCGTCGACGCTGGGCAGCGTGGTATCGCGGACCAGAACATCCTTGACCATGAGCTTGGGCTTCACACGACCCTGCCAATGCTCGGCAACGGCCTCGAACACCAAGTCGACGGCGCTGTCGCAATTGATAAGCCTGTCGATCTGCGGTACACGAAACATGATGGCCGGCACACTCGCAGCGCCATCCGTCGCCACGAAGCGCATATGCTCGCCGGTCTTACCCACCACGGCGCGATCACACATCGTCACGCCCTCGGCAGCCAGCAGCGGCACCTTATTACCCTGGCCAAACGGCTCAAGGCGGGAAATCTGCTCGATGGTCTCGATATTCAATTCGGAAAGGTCGACCGTGGCGGCAACCTCGTCGGTGTCCTCAAAGTCCTCGGCGGGAAGCTCGGACAACACGGCGGAAAGGCGACGGCGGAACTCATCGAGCTTGGATGCCTCGATGGTCACACCCACCGCACCAGCATGTCCGCCGCGACGAATCATCAGGTCGGAACAGCGCTCGATGGCGTCAAACAGGTTAACTTTGCCCACCGAGCGACCAGAGCCGCGCGCGATACCGTCCTCGATCGAGAACAGCAGCGCCGGCACGTGGTAGCGGTTGGTCAGACGGCTTGCCACGATGCCCTTGACGCCCTCGTGCCAGCCTTCGCCGCCCACGACGATCACGCGTCCACCGTCATAGGTCTCCTCGACCTTTGCCATGGCATCGCGCGTGAGCTCCGCCTCGATCTCACGGCGCTGGCGGTTGATTTCCTCGAGCTCAGCCGCCAGTGCGCTTGCTTCGATGGGATCGCGGGCAAGCAGCAGGTCGAGCGCCAGCTTGGGATCAGCCATGCGACCGGCAGCGTTTAAGCGGGGAATGAGCGAGAATGACAGGCCATCCGCCGTAATGCTCGAAAGGTCCGCCTTGGCGAGCGCGGCAAGTGCGATATAGCCCGGGCGAGCGGTTACGCGCATCTGCTGGATGCCCTCGGCAACCAGCGCGCGATTCTCGGGCGTGAGCGGCATCATGTCGGACACGGTGCCCAGCGCCGCGACCTCGATTAGCGAACGCCAATACGACGGCTTGCCCAGACGTTCGCCCAGGACTTGCACCAACTTGAGTGCCACGCCGGCACCGGCAAGCTCACGCGAAGGACCATCGTCATCGAGCTTAGGGTCGGTCAGGGGTACGCCCTGCGGCACCTGATCGGAGGGCTCGTGATGGTCCGTGACCACCAAATCGATCCCCAGGCTCTTCAGATAGGAAACCTCTTCCTTGGCGGCAATGCCGTTATCGACGGTCACGATCAGCTGGGGGCGAGCGAGCTCGTTAACGCGGTCGAGCGCCGCGCGCGAAAGACCGTAGCCCTCATCAAAGCGATGCGGAATAAACGGCGTGACATCGGCGCCAAACGTGCGCAGCGCCTCGGTCAACAGGCAGGTCGACGTAATACCGTCAACGTCAAAATCGCCAAAGACTGCAATGTGCTCGTGGTTGCGAATAGCACGCTCGACGCGGTCGGCAACGACCGACATGCCCGGGATAATGAGTGGGTCGGCCCAGTCGCGATCGAGCGAAGGCGTCAAAAACAATTGGCCCTCTTTGATTGAGCCAATGCCGTGCGCGACCATAATGCGCGCCACCAGCCCGGGAATGCCCAGACCAGCCGAAAGCTCCTTTTCGAGCTCGGGGTTTTGCTGAGCGACCGCCCAGCGATGCGTCGTCTTAAGCGATGACATAGGCACCCACCCCCGATAGGGGCAGGTCGCCGCGATACCTCTCACGGTTCATAGCGATGAGTCCTCTGTGTATGCCCGCTTCGGCAGGCAGATCTGTTGAACGGATTTATTATACCGTGCGGCGCGGACGCAAATCGCCGCAGCATGCCGCGGTTTCGGTAAACGATGCCGGTAATAGCCTCGAAATAATCGAGCGTTTCTGACGCACGGACACATGTGAGCGTCTAGCATATCCAGTCAAAACGGATTCACGAGCAAAGGGAGTCACAAGAGCATATGAAGCAATGGGTTGGACTGGGCAAGTTTCTCGCGGGGCACATGCAAATCATCGTTCCGATTTGTGTGGCGCTCGGCGTGCTCTTTCCTCAACAGATCGGCGTTCTCAAGCCCATCGTTCCCACCTTGTTTGCCTTTATGACGTTCCAAGGTGCGCTCAGCAACACCTTTCACCAGGTAGCCGAGGTGTTCCACCGTCCGCTGCACCTGATTCTGGCGTTGTTGGTCTCGGCGGCGCTTATTCCCATCGCGGCCTATGCCATGGGATCGTTGTTCTTTGGTTCCAACCCCAACCTTGTCTGCGGCATCGTGCTCGAATACAGTGTGCCCGTGGCAGTCACCGCTTTTATGTGGATCAGCATGTTCGGCGGCAACGGCCCGCTCGCACTCACCATCATCCTGACGTCCTCGGTCATCTCACCTGTGACGATTCCGCTTACGCTCAAGCTCCTGCTAGGCGCCACCGTCTCGATCGACGTGCCAAGTATGATGCAGAACATGGCCTTTATGATCGCCATCCCCGCCGTGCTCGGCATCGTGATCAACGAGCTCACGCGCGGATGGGGGCACGAAAAACTCTCCCCCGCGCTCTCGCCCGCCTGCAAATTTATGATGATGGGCGTCATCGCGTCCAACTCCACCGCCATGAGCGAGTACGTGCTACACATGAACGCGGTGCGCCTGGAAGTCGCCCTCTTTATTCTGGTGTTCGCCATCAGCGGTTTTGTCGTGGGCATTCTGGTCGCCCGCGCGCTGCATCTGCCATATAGCGAAACGACCACCATGTGCTTTACCTGCGGCATGCGCAATATCTCTTCGGGCGCCGTCATCGCCACGCAATACTTTCCGGGCGAAGTTGTGTTTCCCGTCATGTGTGGAACGTTGTTTCAGCAGGTGCTCGCCTCGCTTATCGGGCACTTCTTTGAGCGTCTGACCGGCGAGGAGCGCGCCGCCCAGCGCAAGCGCGTCGAGGCCGGCCGCGATGCAATGGCGCGCTAAACCGTCCGCAGTGTGCGGGCGCTCACTTTACGATGTGAGCGCCTCCAGATGTGCGCGGAGTCGCTCCGCATCGACATCGAGCGTGGTCTCAGCATTGACCTGGGCCAAACGATAGCCGACAAAGTAGGGCGAAACCACCCAACGCGGCAGCGCCTTGGCAATGGTCCGACCGTCCATGTGGTAGAAGAACAAGTTGTACGACTCTGCGCGACCACCATGGTGCTCGTTCAGGATATAGCGCAGAGCTACCTGAATCGCATCGGCGAAGAGGTCCGTCTCGGCTTGGTCTCTCGTGTCATCGCTGGCGGCGATTCCCTGCGGGGCTGAAACGTTGACCTCAAAGAACCCCATGATCGGTTCGGTTGAGATGTCGACCGAGATTCTCCCCTGTTGCCAGACACTGATGCCTTCAAAGTTGGCTGAGGTCAGCGCCGCATAGCCGTCCTCCTGTTCCAGGCCAACAATCTGCATGTGTGGATGGACGAGGCTGCCGCCCGAAAGTGGGCCTTTGTTCTTGTACATGAGCACACTGCGGTACTGTTGGGAATCGATCATCTGCTGCCAACAGCCCAGGGCAAACCGCATCACATGATGCAGCTCATCCGGTTCATAGGTCACCAGGTCGGCGTCGTGATTGGCAGACTCGATCAATACGGTCTGACGTGTGGCCCGCAAGGTCTTGAACTTATTCTCGAGCCAGATACAGTCACCATCGCGCTGGATGATGTTGGCAAGTCCCTCCGTGTCGCAAAAGGGGCACGCGGTGCCAGGGCGACGATTATCGTCGGGCTTACCGCTCGCCTGCTGAACGTCAAATACCAGCGCCACGGGTTATACCTCCAGCGGCACGATCTTGGTGCCATGGAGCTCGGAGACGCCTAGCGCCGCCGCGACCGCGTCGCGATTTGCCGTAGTGATGCCGCCGCCGGGAAGGATGGTCAAACGATCGCCCGCATACTCGATTAAACGAGCCAGGCAATCGAAATTATCCTCGATCGACGTACCGGCAGCGCCGCCATGCGTGAGGATGCGCGTAACGCCGCAGTCGGCAAGTGTATCAATCGCATCGAGCTGAGCCTCGGGCGAGAGCTGGTCAAATGACATGTGGAAGGTGATGTCGATGGGATCACGCTTACATTCCTCGGTCGCGCAGCCCGCAGCCATCACGAGGGCGCCAAGCGTAAGTTCGTCGAGCGCCCATCCGCCAGCGCAGGGTTTGCAGCAGCCAAAGACCAAGCCGTCAACGCCCGCACTCACGGCAAGGCCCAAGTCCATCTCCATCATGCGCAGCTCATCCTGGTTGTAGTGAAAGTCGCCGCCACGCGGACGGATCATGCACATCACCCGTGCATCGTGTTCGTGGGCATAGTTGGTCGTAGCGCTGATAACGCCGGCCGAGGGCGTGGTACCACCGACGGCAAGGTTATCGCACAGCTCGATGCGCCTTGCACCGGCCTCGATAGCCGCCGGCACCCGCTCAAAGTTCTCGGCACAAAACTCGTACAGCATAGATAGACCCCCAAAGACAGCAGATGTTTTCCGACGGGCATTGTCACACATCCCCATGAAGTTGCGGTGGAATAGGGACTCATTTGGCCTCTGGAGCCCGTATTCAGTCCCTATTTCACCGCAACTAAAAAGGGGCGCTGACTGAGATAGTCAGCGCCCCTTTTGTTAGGTGGGTTAGCCTCCGAGGTAGGCTTTGCGGACGTTATCGTCGTGCAGGAGCTCTTGACCGGTGCCGGTCATGGTGATCTTGCCGGTCTCGAGCACGTAGCCGCGCGTGGCGATGGAAAGAGCCATCTGTGCGTTTTGCTCGACCAGAAGCACCGTGGTGCCGGCCTTGTGCAGGTCCTCGACAATCTGGAAGATCTGCTCAATCAGAATCGGCGCCAGACCCATGGAAGGCTCGTCGAGCATAAGCAGTTTGGGGTTACTCATAAGAGCGCGCCCCATAACAAGCATCTGCTGCTCACCGCCCGAAAGGGTGCCGGCGACCTGGCGACGGCGTTCCTTCAGGCGCGGGAACTGCTCGTAGACGCGCTCGAGGCCCGGAGCCACCGTGGACTTGGGCTGCGTGTAGGCGCCCATCTCCAGGTTCTCCTCAACCGTCATCTGCAAAAAGGCGCGACGACCCTCGGGAACCTGAGCCAGGCCCTTACCAACCAGCTTGTCGGCGGGCGTATGGGTAATGTCCTCGCCCATAAACTTGATGGAGCCGGTCTTGGAGCGCAGCAGGCCCGAGATGGTCTTGAGCGTTGTGGACTTGCCGGCACCGTTGGCACCAATCAAGGCCACGATCTCGCCCTCGTTAACGTTAAAGGAGATGTCCTTGATGGCGTGGATGGCGCCGTACCAGACGTTGATGTTGTAGACGGAAAGCATCGGCTCTGCCATTTAGTTCTCCCCCTTATCCTGCTTGCCCAGATATGCCTCGATAACGGCGTCGTTGTTCTGGATCTCCTCGGCCGTACCCTTGGCAATGACCTTGCCAAAGTTGAGCACGCAGATGCCCTCGCAGATGTTCATAACGAGCGACATATCATGCTCGATAAGCATGATGGCGATGCCGAAGGTGTCACGAATCTTGACGATGTTCTCCATAAGCTCCGCGGTCTCGGACGGGTTCATGCCGGCGGCAGGCTCATCGAGCAGCAGCAGCTTGGGGTTGGTGGCAAGCGCGCGGACGATCTCCAGACGACGCTGTGCGCCGTAAGGCAGCGATCCGGCCTGCTCGTTTGCCAGATGCTCCATATCAAAGATGGACAGCAGCTCCATGGCGCGCTCGTGAGCAGCCTTCTCGTGCTTCCAATACGTCGGCAGGCGCAGCACGCCCTCAAAGCCGGAGTAGCGCTCCTGGTTGTGCAGGCCGACCTTAACGTTATCCTCCACCGTCATGGTGTTGAACAGACGAATGTTCTGGAAGGTACGGGCAATACCCATGCGGTTGACCTGATAGACCGACTTGCCCGAGGTGTCCTCACCGTCGAGCAGGATGGTGCCGTGCGTGGGCTGATACACCTTGGTGAGCAGGTTGAAGACCGTGGTCTTACCGGCACCGTTGGGGCCGATCAGACCGGCGATCTCGGTCTTGCCGATAGTCAGGCTAAAGTCGTCGACCGCCTTAAGGCCACCGAACTCAATGCCCAGGTGGATGCACTCGAGTGCCGGGCGCTCGCCCAGGTCGCGGTCGGGAACGATGGCGCCAGAAGGATACGGGACCATCTTGCCCTTGTTGAACTCAAATTTACTGGGCATCGGCTGCCACCTCCTTCTTGGAAGCAAAACGATCCTTGACGCGACCGAAGAACGCCTTGAGCTGCGGGTTGTTGGTAAAGATCATGACCAAGATCAGCACGATGGCGTAGATGAGCATGCGGTAGTCCGAGAACTGACGGAGCAGCTCGGGAAGCACCGTGAGCAATGCCGCCGCGATGACGGAGCCGCGCATATTGCCCAGACCGCCCAGGACCACGAACACCAGGATGAGGATGGACGTGTTGAAGTCGAACTTGGTGGCGGAGAGCTGCGAGAAGTTACCGCCGAAGAGAGCTCCGGCAGCACCGGCGAGGGCAGCGGAAACCACGAAGGCGATCATGCGGTACTCGGTGACGGAGATGCCCACAGACTCGGCAGCGATCTTGTTGTCGCGCACGGCCATAATGGCACGGCCGGTACGGCTGCGAACCAGGTTGAGCACGATCACGAGTGCGACCATGACCAGGATGGCACCGGCGAGGAAGGTCGAGTACGTCGACACGCCCGAGGCGCCCTGGGCGCCCTTGATGATGGCGGTGCCGTCCTCGAGCAGGTGCAGGTCATCGATCGTGGAGTTACCCGTGATGTTAAAGATCACATGCAGGCCGCGGGAATCGACGCCCACAATGAGGCAGGTGACGATCTCCTTGATAATCTCGCCAAAGGCCAGCGTCACGATAGCCAGGTAATCGCCGCTCAGACGAAGGACCGGGATGCCAATCAAGAAGCCCAGGATGGCGGCAGCGATGGCGCCGACCACGATACTGATGATAAGGCGCACCGGATCGGAGGGAACGGCGCTCTCCAGCGCGACGGCGGTGACGATTCCCGTATAGGCGCCGACACTCATAAAGCCTGCGTGGCCCAGCGACAAGTCGCCCGCGATGCCGACGACGAGGTTAAGGGAAATGGCCATGACGATATAGGCCGTGATGGGAACCAGCTGACCGGCGATCATGCGCGGAATCATGTGGTTAGACTGCATAAAGAACACGATGGCGAAGGCCACGATGCACATGGCGTACGTGACAAAGTCGTGACGCGTCTGCTTGTCTTTAAGAAACTTCATAACGCTCACCTACACCTTCTCGGGGACGTACTTGCCCAAGAGGCCGGCAGGCTTGACGAGCAGGACGATGATCAAAACACCAAAGACGATGGAGTTGGCAAGGCTCGTGGAAATGTAAGCCTGCGCCATCGCCTCGATGATGCCGATGAGAATGCCACCGACAAAGGCACCGGGGATGGAGCCGATGCCGCCGAAGACGGCGGCGTCGAAGGCCTTGATGCCAGGCATGGCACCCGTCGTGGGCTGCAGCACCGGCGAGTAGGAGCACAGGAGCACGCCGGCGATGGCGGCAAGCGCCGAGCCGATGGCAAACGTCATCGAGATGGTGCGGTTGACGTTGATGCCCATGAGCTGAGCGGCGGCCTTGTCCTCGGACACGGCGCGCATGGCCTTGCCCATCTTGGTCTTACCTGTAAAGAACATCAGGCCGGCCATGATAACCAGGCAGGCGACGATGGTGACGAGCGAGACGGCGCTTACGTTGAACTTGGCCAAGAACTCCGGCACCTGGAAGGTGACGAGCGAAGTGAAGTTCTTGGGCGTGGCGCCCCACAGAAGCTGCGCGGCGTTCTGCAGGAAGTAAGACACGCCGATAGCCGTGATCAGAACGGCCAGCGGGCCCGCTTGGCGCAGCGGCTTATAGGCCAGACCCTCGATGAGAACGCCGAGAACCGTGCAGACCACACAAGAAAGAATTACAGATACCCAGCCCGGGAGGCCGAGATACGACGTGGCGCAGAACGAGACATAGGCACCGACCATGATGACGTCGCCGTGAGCGAAGTTCAGCATCTTGGCGATACCGTAGACCATGGTGTAGCCCAACGCGATGATGGCGTAGACGCTGCCCATGGACAGGCCGTTGACCAGGTATTGGATAAAGACCGTCATGTTCCACATCCCCCTTTCGAATAGGTTTCCAGTTGATGTATGAAACAGGGACGTTACATCGTCCCTAGATACCAAGCAAGCAGGGAAGGCCAAAACCTCCCCTGCTTGGGATCAAAACCGCTCTATGTAAGGCGGCCAATTAGGCCTGTACGTACTTGCCGTCGGTGATGACGTACGCCGTGGGCTCCTTCTGGACCTGGCCCTTATCGTTCCAGGTGAGCTTGCCGGTCAGACCGTCAACGGTAATCTTGAGCATAGCCTTGGACAGCTTCTCGGCGGCCTCGGTCGGGTCGGCGTCGACACCAAGACCGGCCTCCTTGAGGGCCTCGGCCACCGCGTGCACGCCGTCGTAGGCGTCGGCGGCAAACTGGTCGGGGGTATCGCCGTACTTATCCTTGTAAGCGTTGACGAAGTCGGCGTTCTTCTCGTCGTCGGCGGAGAACGGGGTCATGAGCAGCAGACCCTCAGCAAGAGAGGTATCGAAGCCCTCAACGCCCAGGATGCCGTCCATGCCGTCGCAGCCCATCATCTTGACGTCGTAGCCCATGTCCTTGGCGTTCTTGAGCAGGACGGACGCCGGCGTGTAGTAGATCGGCGCAAAGATCATGGTGGCGCCGGCCTGCTTGGCCTTGGTCAGCTGGTTCGTAAAGCTCGTGGCGGAGTCGTCCTTAAAGGTCTCCTCGTCAACAATCTCGAGCTTGGACTCAGCGGCCTGGGCCTTAAAGGAATCTGCGATGCCCGAAGAATAGGCGTCGCCGGAGTTATAGAACAGCACGAACTTCTCGTCCGCATACTTCTGCGCCAGGAACTTGGCAGCGTTGACACCCTGGTTGGGGTCGGTGAAGCAAACCTGGAAGACGCAATCCTTGCCGTCGGTGACGTCCTCGGAGGACGCGGACGGGGTGATCATGAACGTCTTGGGGTCGTTGCCACACTCTGCGGCAACGGCAACCGACGCACCCGTGGTGGTCGGACCGACGAGGGCCTGCATGCCCCAGTCGAGCAGGGTGTTGAAGGCGTTGACGGCCTTCTCGCCGTCGGCCTGGTCATCCTCGGCCTTGCTGGCAAGCGGCAGCTCTTTGGTCGAGAAATCCTTACAGCCAAGCTCGACACCCTGGGTAACGGACTTGCCGTAGGACGCGTTGGCGCCGGTCAGCGGGCCGATGGTACCGATCTTAAACGAAGCGTCGCTCGAAGCGGAACCGCTGTCGCCGCCGTTGGAGGAGCAACCAGCTAGAATGGACATCGCCCCCAGACCTGCTGCGCTCGCGATAACGCTCCTGCGATTCATAACAGGGTTCAATGACTTACCGGTGAGGCTCGACATGCGGCTCTCCTCTCAAATCTCGTCGGGTTTCGGTTACCCGACAGGCCATCCTTCGCCGTGTTCGGCGTTCGCAAAATACTAGACGCTTTAGTTAAGGAAAGTGGCGATTATTTCAACTTTTCTTTGGATTTGTTCATTTATCCATAGTTCTGCGTATTTCTATTACTTTATGCAGTAATGCCACTTTATTGTGTGAAAGTAATGTTTCCGTTCTGTTACAGGCGTCCCTGCCCTGAATAAAACGGCCTCACCGGTCGCGCTTTATGCGCACTTAGGCGGCGATGTACTTGCCGTCCTGGATCACATAGGCTGTGGCGGGCTTTTCGACCTGGCCCTCGTCATTCCACGTCAGCTCGCCTGTCAGGCCCTCGATCTTGATCTTGCGCATGGCCTTGGCAAGGTCGCCGGCAATGTCGGCACCGTCGGCCGAAATGTCAATCCCCGCCCTATCGATAGCCTCGGCGATGGCGTGGACGCAATCGTAAGCGTCGGCGGCAAACTGGTTGGGCGTCTCGTCGTAGGCATCCTTATAGGCCTTGACGAAGTCGGCATTCTTCTCATCGTCAGCCGAAAACGGGGTCATGAGCAGTACGCCCTCGGCAAGAGAGGTATCGAAGCCCTCCACAGAGAGCAGGCCGTCCATGCCGTCGGTACCCATGAGCGTCATGTCGTAGCCCATGTCCTTGGCGTTCTTGAGCAAAACGGACGCCGGCGTGTAGTAGATCGGCGCAAAGATGAGCGTGGCGCCGGCCTCCTTGGCCTTGGTGAGCTGGTTGGTAAAGCTCGTGGAGGAATCGTCCTTAAAAGTCTCGGTATCGACGATATCAAGTTTGGACTCCTTGGCCTGCTCGGCAAAGGCATCGGCAACACCCGAGCTGTACGTATCGCCGGAGTTGTAAAACAAGGCGATCTTGGCGTCCGCGTACTTCTCGGCCAAGAACTTCGCGGCGCTGGCGCCCATGGTGGGATCGGTGAAGCAAACCTGAAAGACCGTGGTCTTATCCTTGGTGACATCGAGAGACGAGGCCGAGGGCGTGACCATGAGCATGTCGTCGGCAATCTCGCCCGAGACAGCGACGGCAGCACCGGTGGTGACCGGACCGACGAGCGCCTGCATGCCCCAGTCACACAGGGTATTGAAGGCGTTGATAGCCTTCTCGCCGTCAGCGACGTCATCCTCGGACTTAAGCGAGAGTTTGAGGTCCTTGGTCGAGAAATCCTTGGCGGCGAGCTTGGCACCCTTCTCGGCCGAAACGCCATAGCTTGCCGCGGCGCCGGTCAGAGGGCCGATGACACCGATCTTGAAGGTCTTACCGTCATCGGCGGAGCCGCCGTCCGAGCCACCCGACGAGCAACCAGCGAGCACCGCGGTGCCACCGAGCGCCGCGGCGCCAGCCAAGAAACTCCTGCGGTTAAGTACGTTGTTGATGCTAAACATGGTGTCCCCCTTTTCGCTGGCCGCGGTGCGGCCGTCTTGCGGTACAGGGCAAACCTTATGGTGCAAACGTTGACAGTTTGTTACGGAGTTCCGTTTGTAGCGAGCATGTTTCCAATGTTTCCGCAGCGTTTCGGGGGTGCCGTTTTGTGCGACTCCTGTTGCCTGGCGAGCACGCGCCCTCGGTTCACGCTAGAATGCACTCAACCTTTAAGCGGTTAATCCTGTCTCTTATACACATCTCCGAGCCCACGAGACATGCGCAGATCTCG
>CABSMK010000018.1 GCA_902478825.1 uncultured Collinsella sp. | reverse complement strand
TCTATTCGTCGGCAGCGTCAGATGTGTATAAGAGACAGCTCTGAGTAAACGGTTATCTGCTTATGATGCGCTTCCAAGGCAGGCTTCTCTCGGTGTTGTGATATTGACAGCCTCAATTGTCGCACGCTGGCGCGGGGGCAGACGCTAAAAGAAAGGCGCGGAGCCGCTCGATGCGACTCCGCGCCTTGATGTTCTGCTTTAGCAGACTATGCCGTTACGCCACGAAGAAGTAGACGAGGAAGGCAAGGGCTGCGATCCACATGAGCGGCTTGATCTTGGAGGCCTCGCCCTTAAAGAGCGCGACGATCACGTAGGCGATAAAGCCCAGGCCAATGCCGGCAGAGATGGAGTAGGTGAAGGGCACGCCGGCGACGATCATGAACGCCGGGAAACCCTGCGACACGTCGGACCAGTCGATCTCGGAGGCTTCGCTCATCATGAGGTAGCCGACGTAGACCAGAGCACCGCAGGTGGCGGCGCTGGAAACGATGGTGACGATGGGGGAGAAGAACGCGGCGAGAATGAACAGCACGCCGGTGGTGACGGAGGTGAGGCCCGTGCGGCCACCGTCGGCGGCGCCGGAAGTGGACTCGACGAAGGTGGTGATGGAGGAGACGCCCATGAAACCGCCCACAGCGGCGGCGGCGGAGTCGACGATCAGGATCTCCTTGATATTCTCGACGTTGCCGTCGTCGGTGAGGAACTCGCCCTGCTTGGCCACGGCCATCGCGGTGCCCATGGTGTCGAAGAAGTCACTCATGAGCAGCGAGAACGAGATGACGAGGAGCGTGGGGTCGGTAAGGACCTTGACGATGGCGGGCACGCCGCCGGCGTCGGCGATGGGGCCACCGATGCTCGAGAAGTCGAGCGGGGCGATGATACCGGTCGGAGCATGGGTCACACCTAGGGGGATACCGGCGATGACGGCGACGACGATGCCGATGAGCAGCGAGCCGGGGACGTTGCGGCAGGCGAGGGCGACTGTCACCAGGATGGAGATGATGCCGACGATGAAGGTGGGGGAGGTGATGTCGCCCAGACCGACGAGTGTACCGGCGCCAGCGGTGATAATGCCGGCATCGCACAGGCCAATCATGGCGATGAACAGGCCCAGACCCACCGAGATGGCGTGACGCAGGACAACCGGGATGGCGTCCATGATGGCCTCGCGCAGGCCACAAAGCACGAGCAGCAAGATGACGATACCCTCGAGGAAGATGACGCTCATGGCCACGTGCCAGTCACCGCCGCAGACGGTGGTGGTGATTCCAGCGATCATCGCGTTGACGCCTAAGCCCGACGCGCAGGCGAGCGGGCGGTTGGCGAAGATGCCCATGCAGATGGTCATGATGCCGGCGCCCAGGCAGGTGGCGCAGGCGAGCGCTCCCGCATCGATGCCAGCGCCCGAGAGCACCGCGGGGTTGACGGCGATGATGTAGGCCATCGCCAGGAATGTTGTCAGTCCAGCGCGGAGTTCGGTCCCGATTGTGGACTTGCGCTCGCTGACGTGAAATAGTTCGTCCATGCATACCCTTTCCTTGCTCGGCCCCGAGTTTAGGCCGATTGACACGAACTTACCCACTATAGCCCCTTTACGACGCTGTTGTTCCTCGCATGTTGATGTTCGGCGCTTTGTAGCAGACGGACGGTATTTTTCGCATGAAAATGTGTGGGTACCGTATACTTAAGCGGTTACAACGACCCCTATGGAGGAACGTATGATTAAAGAGCTTTGCCACGACGAGGCTATCCTGTCCCAGCGTTGCGAGGTTGCGACCGTCGAGGACGAGTCGGTTGCTCAGGACCTGATCGATACCATCAAGTCGCTCGACGATGCCGGCTGCTTGGCCGCTAACCAGATTGGCGTTACCAAGAAGGTTTGCGTCTACCTGGACGATGCCGGCGAGCCCCACGTGCTCTACAACCCCCGTCTGGTGTTTGGCCTGGGCGCCAGCAAGATGGAGGAGAGCTGCCTGACGCACGAGGAGGTCACCAAGTCCACGCGCTATATCAAGTGCAAGGTTGCCTTTGACCAGATTGTCGACGGCAAGATGAAGGAGTGCCGCCGCGACTACGCGGGCTTTGAGGCACAGATGATCCAGCATATGATCGATCACTGTCTTGGAAAGTTGGTCTAAGGGGACCAAAGCACCGCACTTCGTCTCTTTTGGCCCGGGCATGACATTGTTGTCATGTCCGGGCTTTTGTGTTTAGCGCCTTTTTGTTTGGAGACAATGAAATTAGCAAGAACGTAAAGCTAGGAGGCGCTATGTGTACGAGTATTCGATTTACCGATAATTCTGGCCACATGTATCTGGGCCGCAATCTCGACTGGAGCTTTGACTACGGCCAACAGGTTCGCGTGATGCCGCGCGGGTTTCACATTCCGTATTCGTTTATCGACGACGCGACAGCGGCGCACGCGGTGATCGGTATGTGCATCGATTACAGGAACTACCCTATGTTCTTCGATTGCGGCAACGATGCGGGCCTCGCCGTGGCGGGTCTCAATTTCCCGGGTTATGCCGAGTATGCCGAGGACCCTGTCGACGGCAAGACCAATATCGCGGCCTATGAGTTCCCCCTGTGGGTGGCAGCGACGTTCTCGACGGTCGATGAGGTCGAGGCCGCGCTGCGCGACACGGTGATTGTCGCCAAATCTGCCGGAGAGGGGCTGGGCGTGTCGCTGCTCCATTGGATTATCGGCGACAGCCAGCGCAGCATCGTGGTCGAGATGATGGCTGACGGTCTGCATGTATACGACGATCCGGTCGACACCCTTGCCAACCAGCCGACCTTCCCGTGGCACATGGAAAACCTGCGCACCTATATCACCGCCACAAGCGATTTTCCGCAGACGGCGACATGGCGCGGCGCCGAGCTCAAGCCCTATGGAGCCGGTGCCGGCATGCGCGGCATTCCGGGCGATTGCTATTCGCCGAGCCGTTTTGTAAAGGCGGCGTACCTCAATGCCAATTACCCGCAAAAGGAGAGCGAGACCGAAAACGTCGTTCGCATGTTCCGCTCGCTCGAGGGCGTGGTGATGATCGAGGGAGCGTCCAGGATGGGCGATGGCAAGTTCGAGAAGACTATCTACACCGGATGCTTTAGCGCGCGCACGGGCAATTATTACTACGCGATGTATGGGGATCCGTCGATTCGCTACGTGAGCCTGATGGATGCTGAGGGCGCGAGCCCCGATAGGCTCGTGGTTCCCGAGCCGCGTCGTTCGTAGCCGTTAGCTTTACTGCAATGCAAAGCGGCCCTGCGCCTCCGCCAGGGCCGCTTGGTCGATCAGAAGTTGAAGGCAAACATGATGCCGATGACTTTGTCAAGATATATTAAACAAACGGTAGCTTCAATTCATCTTTGGAATAATAGCCGTTCAAAAGCGAATCGATTGGCTCATTTAGATTATATACAATTTCTTTAGTTTTACTTCCGAGCGGCGCGCCGGGCATCTGGCATCAACGGATTCCCTGTTTTGGCGCTTCGAAGGTACGGACTCCGTTTCGTTAATTTCTGATTAGAAATGCTGAAAATACAGTCAGAAGCGGGCTGGGGAACGGGGCAATAAAAATGGCTTTCGAAATGAGTCGGCGAAGCTTTTTAACGGCCGGTGGGGCCACAATGCTGGCGGGCACCGCCTCTATGCTTGTTGGCTGCGCGTCTGGAAGCGAAAGCGGCGCGGGAAGCGTGGCTGCCGGCAAGGATGATGCACTGAAGGTTGATAGCGACGGCAAATCGGGTGGCACGGATAGCGACGTTAGCGAATTCTACGAGCACGTTATCTCTGTTTCTGCACTTGCGAAAACATATGCAATCGGAGAGAAGGTTGTCGGCGTGGCGATTGAATACGACGTGGATGTCGATGCGTCTTCGGTTGATCCCGGACATGGCGGCATCGGTCAACAGGCTCAGGAAAAGGGGCTGGGATCTTTCTCGGTTTTGGGACGCTCGATTGTCACTGCCTATGTAAACGACAAAGCCGAGCTGAGTGATGAAGGGGGCAAAAGCAAGGGAACGTACGTCATCGTCGAGCTCGATCCAGCAGATGCGGGCGCACAGACGTTGATGTTTCAGATGACGCGTGGGTGCGTAGGCTCAAACGGTCCCGTATCCCTTGATAGCGGTTGCGTCAAAATCGCCCAAATAAAGGATCTCAAGGATTCTGCAGGTAAAAAGCTTACAGGCGACGAGACATCCTCCCGATATCTCGTGGCTTCGACTGTTCTCAACTCCGAGGCAGACAAGTTTGTTGCAGGGACCTACGATGACACCAAAACTGGATTCCATGCTTCGTTTGCCTTGGCACAGCCTGACGACTACGACAAGGCAAAGAAATACCCCATCACGCTCTTCCTGCCGGATGCGGGGGTAACCACCTGCGATGTGAGGGTGAATCTTCGTCAAGGTCTGGGAGCCCTTGCCTGGGCTGATGGGTCACAATTTGTGCTGACGATCGCTGGAACTTGTTGCGATATCGAGACTTGCCTGCATGTAATCGAGGACCTGATCGACCAGGGTTACTCAATCGATCCGGATCGCATTTACGGGACGGGCGAATCTGCCGGGTGCATGGCCCTCATCGAATATGCCTCCAAGCATCCCGATGACAATTCCTTTGCAGCGCTTATGCTCGTTGCCGGGCAAGGCAACATGACTCCGATTGCCAAGACGCCCATGGTGATATTCGTTTCTGAAGACGATTCCAATTCCTATGGCGGCATGACGGATCCCGAGAAGGGTGTCGCGAGTATCGGAATTCCTTATGTTGAGAAGCAGCTGAATTGCGCCTATAACTATGACGGCGAAGGACATACGAGTGGCCTGTGGGTTGATTACGACGCAACGGGAGAGAAAAACCCTTCGGGTAACCAGGAAGGAGCCAAGGCGGCTAGCAGCCAGAAGACGCTCGATGAGCTTATGGTCGAGCTCTCGGATGTCTGCTCCTCGGCCTGTAAACAAGCGGTGACCGATGGGGCGCATGTCGTTTTCCTTCATGTAGAGAAGGGAACTCTCGATAGCACCGACAAGACGGTCCAGGGTGGAAACACTCATAACTTTACCTGGCAATACGCTTATGCGATCCCCGAACTCATCAAGTGGGTGAGAGACCAGTCTCTATAGCCTGCTTCTTTTTCGATAGCATTTCAATGTGGGCTAGGGTTATATGACCGATTGGGGCCAGGCGGTTGTCTAGCCCCGGAAATGCCGAATAGCAGTCTACGATTACGCCCAGGTAAAGCCTCAAAGGTGTTTTACCTGGCCAAAAAACGTAGACAAAAGCGGCCCTGGCAGTTCAACGTGAGGTGCAGGGCCGCTGTCGTTGATTTGTGACGTCGCTAGAAGTTGGCGTCGTTGAGTTGTTCACTCTCGAGGCCGTCGAGCTGTTGCTGTTCGGGCGTATCGGCGACGCTCTCGAGCAGCTCGGTGGGATCGATGTTCATGTCCCTACCGGCCTCGTTGCCGTTGACCAAGTCGTCCGAGAAGATGTCGACTTCCATTTCCTCGGCCTCTTCGATCTGAACCTCGAGCGGCACCTGGGTGCGCACGAGCTTAACGGCCGGGCGCATGCGGGCAAACAGCGGCACGTACTCGATGATGATGGCCGAGTTCTCAAGACCGTACCAGCGTGCTGGGCTTCCACAGGCGTGGCGGACGGCGTACTTGATGGCCATCACGCGGTGGTCATTGCGGTTGATGTCCGTTTCGGGGGCAAGCATCTTGCGCAGCATACAAAAGCGGAAGTCACCCACGTTGCCACGCGTCTCGTAGATGGAGTAGGTGTGATGTTGCGGCGGCAGCTCGCCCGATGCCATCAAGTCGCCGACGATCTGGCGCAGGTAGGCGTTGATGCGTTGATTGACCTTAAAGCCCAGGTCCAAGCGCACGCGGAACAGGAAGTCTGTGCCAAAGGTCTCAACGGAATACTCGTGCGTATAGGGCTCGTCGGTAACATGCACGTTGATGAACCAATATGCCTTGGCGCGCTTGGGGTGCTTGTCCAGGATGGAATAGAGCACGTCGCGATCGAGCGTGAGCGGGCCGGGGCTGTTGGTGAGAAATACCAGATTGTCAGCGAGCACGGGATAGGTCTCGTCATTGCGCAGGCGATTGAGCTGGTCGATGTACTTGGAGACGGGCAGTAGAATCGTCTGCGTGCGCTCGATGGCGGTGCCGCGGCGCCACACATACATAAGGCCGAACAGCAGTGCGGCCAGGAAGATCATGACGTAGCCGCCGTCAAAGAACATGGTGAGGCACGAGGCGAAGAAGCACAGCTCAATGGCACCAAAGAGCAGGGCGAAGACGCAGGCGCCCAGCTTGTGCTTGAGAATGCCGGCGATGTAGCTCGTCAAAAGCGTGGTGGTCATAAGCATGGTCACGGTAATGGCGAGGCCGTAGGCGCTTTCCATGCGCTCGGAGTTCTGGAACAGCAGCACGATGAAGATGCAGCCGACCCACATGATGTTGTTGACGAGCGGAATATAGAGCTGGCCCTTGGTGTCGCTGGGGTAGTGGATGCGCAGGTGCGGCATAAGGTTGAGGCGCGTTGCCTCGGATACCAGCGAGAACGAGCCGGTGATGAGCGCCTGCGAGGCGATGATGGCCGCCACGGCCGAAAGCACAATGGCAAAGGGGCGCAGGGGCTCGGGAAGCATCATATAGAACGGGTTAACGATATCCATCGCGAGCATCTGGGGGTTGGAGTTATTGGCGAGTAGCCAAGCTCCCTGACCCAGATAGTTGAGGATAAGGGCCGCCTTAACAAATGGCCAGGATGCATAGATGTTTGCCTTGCCCACGTGGCCCATGTCCGAGTAGAGTGCCTCGGCACCGGTTGTCGACAGGAAGACAAAGCCGAGCACCATAATGCCCGAATGGTTGATGGGCGAGAACAGGAACATAATGCCGCGGATGGGGTTGAGCGCGCGCAAGATGGACAGGTTGCCGAGCATGTTGAACAGACCGGCGCCTGCCAGGAACAGGAACCACAGCGTCATGAGCGGGCCGAAGAGCTTGCCGATTGACGAGGTGCCGGCGCGCTGCATGGCAAATAGGCCGCAGATAATGATGATTGTGATGATGATGACGTTGGTCTGGCCGTCGCCCAGCAGCGCATGGCCCCATTCGATGGTGCGCAGACCCTCGATGGCTGTGGTGACCGTGACGGCGGGGGTGAGGATGCCGTCGGCAAGCAGTGCCGCACCGCCGATCATGGCGGGCAGAATCAGCCATGGTGCCACCTTGCGTACGAGGCTGAACAGGGCGAAGATGCCGCCTTCGTTGTGGTTGTCGGCCTTCATGGCGATTACCACGTACTTGACCGTGGTCACGAGCGTCATGGTCCAGATGACGAGCGAAAGCGCGCCCAGGATCATGTCCTCGCTGACGGTACCGATGCCGCCGTTGTTGGCGACGATTGATTTCATGGTGTACATGGGGCTCGTGCCGATGTCACCATAGACGACGCCGAGCGTTACGAGCAGCATGCCAGCGGAGAGGGGGATGGCTCCGTGCCCGCCTTGCCCGTGCTGGTCTTGGAGGTTTGCCTCCAGTTTATTGTGTGCCACGAGGACTCCCTTAGACATCCGGTTATCTGTCTAGGACAAAAAACTTTATGCCGTCTTTATACATACAAGAGCAGTTTGGCACATCGGGTTATTTTAGACAATAATCCTCAGCTGGGGATTATTTATCTACGCAGGTAGTATTTCAAAGCAGAGGCTTTTAAGCACGTACTGTCTGGGCGATGCCAGCCTTGGCGTTTGCGCGTTTGCCGGCGAGTTCGCAAAAAATCGCGCCGCCGATGATAAGCGCGGCGCCCATCAGGCGGACCGGTGTTATGGCTTCGCCCAAAAGGACGGCCGAGAACACGACGGCCGAAAGCGGCTCGAGGTAGCCGACGACCGCGACGGTCTGGACGGGCAGCTTGGCGACGGCACTAAAGTAGAGCAGGCAACCGATGCCGGTGTTGACGACGCCGAGCATGACGACGGCGCGCCAATCAATACTGGTGGCGACGCCGGCGGACAGGAATGAGGGAGCGCCCTGCGTGATGAGCGTGAGGACCAGCGCGGTCACAAAGGCGGCGCTCACCTGGAGCGTGGAGTTCTCGAGGCCTTCGATGTGTGGCGCACCCTTGCTAGCGATGACCATCAGCGCATAGCAAAATGCCGAGGCGATACCGCAGACGATACCCGCAATGGGCATATTGCCGCCTAGACCTTGCGCTGCAATGAGAAAAGCACCACAAGCAACGGCGACAAAGCCGGCGATTTTGCCGCCGGTCAGCTTTTCGCCAAAGATGAGCGGGGAGAGCGCCATGACAATGATGGGGCCGCAGTAGTACAGCAGCGAGGATACGCCGACGCCGATCGTCTGGTAGGCGCGGAACAGAAAAATCCAGCTGGCGCCCAGCGCGGCTCCCGAAAGGAGGAGGGCTGCGGCTTCGCGGAGGCGAGATGGCGCCTGCAACTTATGGCGTTGGGTGATGGCAAGGATAGTGACAAGCGAGAGGGCGCCCAAAAACGTGCGCAGTAGCACGATATCGGAGCTCGGCAACGCGATGGCAGAGGCGATGATGCCGTTGGAGCCAAACAATAGCAATGCTGCTAAGTACGTAAACAACCCGTTGTTCATGCGCTTCCATCCCCTCTATATCCGAGCATGTTCACTATGGGTGAACTGGCTTTAGAAGAAAAGCGAATATAATGCATAGATAACATGACAAAAGCTCATGCATAGGTGGAGGGGTGCCGTGGAAACGAATGTTCAAAAGATGCAGGTGCTGCTGGAGACCGTGCGCGCCGGAAGCTTTACGCGTGCTGCCGAACGCCTGAGCTATTCGCAATCGGGCGTGAGCCGCATGGTGGCCGATCTTGAGGCCGATTGGGGCTTTAAGGTGCTCGACCGCAGTCGCGAGGGCGTGGCTCTTTCTGCCGATGGGCGGCAGGTCATGCCGGCTGTCGAAGCGCTCAGTGAGGAATTCACTCGCTTGCAGCGACGGGTGGATGAGATGCGCGGGCTCATGCGCGGCAAAATCTGCATCGGTACGTTTTCGAGCGTGGCGACCCACGTGCTGCCGCCGGTGATTGCGCGCTTTCGCGCCGATCACCCGGACGTCGATTACGAGTTGCTGATGGGCGATTACTCAGAGATTGAACAATGGGTGGCAGAGGGCCGCTGCGATCTGGGCTTTATCCCGCGCGAGCCACGCGGCGCCGGCATGGCGTCGCGACCGTTGGTGCAAGACGAGCTGATGGCCGTGGTGCCAGCGGACTCCTCGCTTGCCACCGCGGAGGTCGTTTCCCTTGCCGATTTGGCCAACGAGCAGTTTATCCTGCTGGAACGCGGTAGCGACGACGAGATTACGCCGCTGTTTCGCCGCGCGGGCCTGGCGGTGCGCTCTAAGCTGTCGACCTGGGATGACTATGCGATTATGGCCATGGTCGAGGACGGCCTGGGCGTGAGTGTTCTTCCCGCGCTCATCTTGCGCCGCTGTCAGTTCGATGTTGCCGTGCGCCCACTCGAGGGACATCCTCATCGGCAGATCAACGCCATATATCGAACGGCCGACGTTTCGCTTGCCGCTGCTCGATTCCTTGAATACCTCTAAACGCGTGCATGTCATTGTCCGCTTTGGGCAAATCTCGGAGTCCGGTACATTTTCTTATGAAATTGAACTATCGAATGAGGTGCCGCGTTATACTGCTTGCTAAATTGAACCATGGTTCAATTCGTGTTCTATAAATTGAACTTTGCCAGCAAGGAGGTTCTAGTGGCCCAAGAGACGTTTAGCGATCGCCTGCGACAGGCTATGTCCGATCGCAACGTTCGCCAGTCGGACGTGATTCGCGCATCGGAGATGCTCGGCAAAAAACTCGGCAAGAGTCAGATGAGCCAATATGTGAGCGGCAAGACGATCCCGCGGCGCGATGTGGCTGAGCTGCTCGCCCGTATTTTGGAGGTCGATGTTACCTGGCTGCTTGCCGGCGACGCCGATCAAGGCGAGGCATCATCACCCCGCAACGATTCCAAGCCCGAACCCCATCCCTCAGCTCAAATTGCAAGGAGCACCACCATGCGTACTTTTTCTAAATCCACCAAGCTCGATAACGTCCTGTATGACGTGCGCGGTCCCGTCGTCGACGAGGCTGCCCGTATGGAGGACGAGGGCGAGCGCATCCTCAAGCTCAATATCGGCAACCCGGCGCCCTTCGGTTTCCGCACGCCCGACGAGGTCATCAAGGACATGCGCCAGCAGCTGCCCGACTGCGAAGGCTATTCCAACTCGCGCGGCTTGTTCTCCGCGCGCAAGGCGATCATGCAGTATTCGCAGATCAAGGGCCTGCCCAACGTTCAGATGGAGCATATCTACACGGGCAACGGCGTGTCCGAGCTCATTCAGCTTTCGATGAACGCGCTGCTCGACAATGGCGACGAGATTCTGATCCCCAGCCCTGACTATCCGCTCTGGACGGCGTGCGCAACCCTTGCCGGCGGTCATCCCGTACATTATTTGTGTGATGAGCAGGCGGATTGGTATCCCGACCTGGAGGATATGGAGTCCAAGATCACGAGCGCGACCAAAGCCCTCGTCATCATCAACCCCAACAACCCCACGGGTTCTGTCTATCCGCGCGAGGTGCTCGAGGGCATCGTCGAGATTGCACGCAGGCATCAGCTGATGATCTTTGCCGATGAGATCTACGACCGCCTGTGCATGGACGGCTACGAGCACGTCTCGATTGCCTCGCTCGCCCCCGACCTGCCCTGTGTCACCTTTAGCGGTCTGTCCAAGTCGCACATGATCGCGGGCTATCGCATTGGCTGGATGGTGCTTTCGGGCAACCAGCGCTGCATGAGCGACTTCATCATGGGCGTCAACATGCTCTCGAACATGCGCCTGTGCTCCAACGTGCCGGCTCAGTCGATCGTTCAGACGGCACTCGGTGGCCATCAGTCCGTTAACGACTACATCCGTCCCGGCGGCCGTGTCTACGAGCAGCGCAACTTTGTGTATGAGGCGCTCAACAAGATTGACGGCATCTCGGTGGTTAAGCCGCGTGCAGCGTTCTACATCTTCCCCAAGATGGATGTGAAGAAGTTCAACATCACCGATGACGAGCAGTTCGCCCTCGACCTGCTGCACGAGAAGAAGATTCTGATCACGCGCGGCGGCGGCTTTAACTGGGCCGAGCCCGATCACTTCCGCATCGTGTACCTGCCGCGCATGGAAGTACTCAAAGAGTCCCTTGAAGACCTCGCCGACTTCTTTGACCATTACCGTCAATCATAACGACAGAGATAGTCTGTCATTTAACGGGCGGCCCGTAACAGATTCGGGTCGCCCGTTTTCTGTTAAAGCTCGCGTTGTCAGCGTCTCGATCGTTTGGGCGAGTGGGAATCGCGTGTGAACGGAAAACTATATTCCAAAATGGAATACAGTGTGCTTCAACTGGAATTGATGTCCGTGTGTCCGCTTTTTTAGAATGTTCTCGACAAGATGAAAGGCGGTCCCCACCAATGATTATCGATGCAAATTCCTACTGGTTTGACGAGCGCATCTTCCATGACGAGACGCTCTGCGAACAGTTTTTGGCCGAGGTACCCCGCGCCTATGACACCGAAGGCTATCTGACCATGAATTCCGCCGGCAAACGACAGATCGTGATCGAGATGCCCGCCGGTTCTCCGGGTCTTAACTACATTGAGGGCGACTACACCCTCGAGAAGCGCTTGGCCGATATGGATGAGGCGGGGGTCGACAAGGCGATCCTCAAGCTCCCCGGCTGTCACGAGTGGATGTCGCTCGAGATGTGCCGGCGTTTCAACGACGGTATGGCTGCTGACGCGAAGGCGTCAAGTGGCCGTCTGATTCCGCTTGTCGCTGTGCCGCCCTTTGGCACCAAAGCGAATTTGGAGGAGCTCGACCGCAGGCTCGACGATGGTTTTGCGGGTGTGCAGCTCTGCGCTCACTACGGCAAGCGCTATCTCGACGACCAGGTCTTCTCGAGCTTTTTCGAGCACCTGAACGAACGCCATGTCACCGTTTACGTGCACCATGTTCCCGTGCCGGTCGAGAACGAGTCGCTTCTCGCGTACGACAACCTTCGCCGCTCTTATGGCCGCTGCGTCGACCAAACTACGGCGATCGGCCGAGAGATCTTTGGTGATTTCTTTGAGCGCTACCCCAATATCAAGATGGTCCACTCCATGCTCGGCGGCGCATACTTTGCGTTCAAGGAGATGCTGCTGCCTCATGGCCCCAAGCGCCCTGATGCTTCTGGCCGTTTTCAGGTCGATACCGAGACCGTTTCCAGGCACCTCGAGAACAACATCTATTTCGACATGTCCCATGCTCAGCCTTGGGGCAAGACACTCCTCGCCTGTGCGGTTGACGTGCTGGGTGCAGACCATATTGTTTTTGGCACGAGCTATCCCGTTAAACGCGAGTGGCTCACCGAGGGTGTCGCCTGCGTTCGCGCTGCAAATCTGAGCGATACAGACAGCGACCTTGTGCTTGGCGGTACAGCGCAGCAACTGTACGGTGTCGAGTGAGCGGCAATCAGAGGGGAGTATCTGCCATGGACGAAGGAGAGATGAGGGCTGGGGCCGCTCGTGTGGCCATCGATCTTGGGGACGTGTTGCCGTTCGACGGTTTCGACGAACTCCGTCATGAGGTCTTCGCCCGTGCCCTTATCATCGAGGGAACGGGGCGACGCGCCTGCGTCCTTTCGCTTGAGGTCACCTCGATCGCTCCGGCTCTACTCGCCGATCTGCGTGAGATTGTTGAGGATGCCGCCAATTGCAGCGGTGCTTATTCTTGGGTGGTTCCTACCCACACGTTTTCCATGCCTCACGTCCGCACTCCCGGGCATCTTGCCGACGATGCTACCCGCAATCGCAACGAGCGCTATCGCGCAGCACTCGTCGCTGCCGCCCGCACGGCTGTCGAGCGCGCTGTTGCGGGCATTCGCTCCGTCACTCTCGCCACTGTGGAGGGCGAATGCCCCGTGAACGTTAATCGCGACATCGAGACGCCTGCCGGCTGGTGGTTGGGCTCGAATCCCAGGGGGTTTGCCGACCACACGATGCCCGTACTCGCCATAAGGGATGCCGGGGGCGAGTATGTTGCCGTGCTCGCGACGGCGGACGTTCAGTCCTCCGTGCTCGACGGGTCGCGCGACTCCGAGGGGAGGCGCATGGCGAGCGGAGACCTCTTTGGTTTTGCCGCCATGTCACTCGAGCGCGAGCTGGGCGGCGTTGCCCTGTTGCTGCCAGGCGCCGCGGGCGACCAAGGTCCGGCGGAGCGCGCCATGAACGTCATGTTCGATGCGGCCGGCGTTAAGCAGACGGTCGATGCCCATGAGGACGGATACCGCATGCTGCACCAGCAGGGGCAGGCCTTGGGCGATGCTTTGATCGAGGCCGCTCGCATGGCGCGTAAGGATGACGCTACCGGCATCGGTGCCCGCACGGTCGACGTTTTTCTGCCCGCTCAGACACGCGCCGATTTTCACTCTTTGGCTCCGCACCGAACGTATGAGTTTCATGCCGCTGGCGAGCAGCGCACGAGGGTCTATCTACTCCGGCTGGGAAACGTCGAGCTTGTCGGCGTACAACCCGAGGTCTCGAGTGCATTCGGCGCCACTGTGCGCGCCGCTCGGTCCGGCTCTGTGTTCTTTGCCACGCTCGTCAACGGCGGACAGAAGTACCTGCCGGCCCCCGATGCGTACGAGAAAATCACCTATGAGGCCATGAACTCCGGCTTTGCCGCCGGCTCCCATGAGCGCCTCCTCCAAACCATCCTTGCCGCTTTAAACGCGGCGCGACAAAAAGGAGAACTTGCATGAATATCGGACATGCACGCCGCAAGATTACCCCGCAAGGCGACATCTATCTAATCGGATACCGTAACCTCCCCAACCGTCTGGAGCCTGCGACAGGCGTCCATGACGACGTCTTCGCCAACGCGATTCTTTTCCAACAGGACGACCGCGAAGTTTTTCTCTTCAACGCCGATGTTCTCGAGTTTGAGGAGAGCATGGCCGAGGAGGTTAAGACGATGCTCGCCGAGCGCTACGGAATCGACCGTGACTGCATTCTGCTCTCCGCGACGCACGACCACACTTCGATCGTCGCCTACCATCGCAGCTGGTGGACGGGAAAATTCAACGAGGACTACTATCGCTGGTTCCTCGATACCATCTGTCAATGCTTCGAAGAGTGCCGCGCCAACGCGCGACCTGCGACCTGTCGCATGGGCAAAAAAGTCATCACCGGTTTCTACGACAACCGCATCATTCCCGGTGAGCTTGCCGACAATGAGGTTATCGTGGTGTCGTTCTTCGATACCGAAGGCAAGCCATTTGCGGGCTTTGTGAACTGGGCGGTGCATTCCGCTTGCGTCGGACCCGACTGCACAGAGCTCACGAGCGAACTCGCCGGTCTTACCGGCAAAAAGCTCGCTCAGAGTCTTGGTTACTATCCGGCCATGGTCGTCGGTGCTGCTGGCGACTGTAGCGACCGCAATTTTCGCCAGGGACGCGGCATTCCCGAGGTTGAGCGTGTTTCGACCGGTCTTGCCGAGGCGATTTCCCAGATCAAGCTCGATTGCGAGGTCGTTCTCGACCGCATCGAGCCTCAGACGTTCTATCACACCGTTGCCCGTGACGACTTTTCACTCACGCTTAAGTGTGCCGTCATCAGTCTGGGCGGCTTGCATCTCTTTGTGTTCCCGAGTGAACTCGGCAGCGACCTGGGCATTCGCATGAAGCGCGAATGTCCGGTCGAGGGAATAGTCTGCGGTTACACCAACGGCTATTTTGAGTATTTCCTTCCGGCACGCGAGTACGGCCTCTCCTTTGAGACCGAGCGTACTCAGATTCCCCAGGGCGAACCGGAACGTCTGTGTGACAAGTTCTGCCAGACGACGAGACTTCTCGGCGCAGCAGATTCGCGTCTGTAGGCCTGATTGCGTGGCATGGGCCAATGAGGCTCACTGCCATGTGATCGGCATCTTCCATCTTCTCTGCTGTTTCCCATCCCGGGCGTACGTGCGTCCGCGGATTTCAAAGGGGGAAGCGGGTTCCTTGTCCTCCCACGTCGACTACGGAGGCATGAAATCTACGCTATGCCCCGCTCAGAAAAGGAGAATTCCATGAAATACCAGAAGCTTTGCGATGAAATCATCACAAAGGTCGGTGGTCGAGACAATGTGTTAGACGTGAGCCACTGCATTACGCGTCTCCGCTTCCACCTCAAGGATGAATCGCTCGCCCAGACCAATGAGCTTAAGGCGACGAAGGGCGTCGTTGACGTCATCCAGGCCGGCGGACAGTATCAGGTCGTGATTGGTGCCACTGTCGAGGCCGTCTACAACGACCTTGTTCAGATTGGCGGGTTCGACTCCAAACCCGCGCTCGATATCGATGAAGGCGACGACGTCAAAAAGAGCGATCCATTCTCGCGTCTGCTTGCCATCATCTCCGAGATTCTGCAACCGGTTCTTGGCGTGCTTATGGCCGGTGGCTTTATCAAGTCGATGCTCGCGCTCTGCACGGTTGCCGGTTGGCTTGCCAAGGACAGCAATACGTATGTGACGCTCTCGGCAATCGGAGATTCGGTCTTCTATTACTTTCCGCTAATCATTGGCTGGACGTCGGCCAAGAAGTTCGGACTTAAGCCCGTTATGGGAATGGCGCTCGGTGGTATCCTCGTCTACCCGACGCTCGTTGCCCTTATGGGCGGAGATCCGCTCTACACGCTCGGCGCCGGCACGGTCTTCGAGTCCAATGTCTACGGTGATATTTTTGGCATCCCGCTGATCATGCAGAATTACTCATCGACGATTCTGCCTGCGATCTTTATCGTCTGGATTGCCTCCAAGGTGCACAAGGCCCTTTCTAACGCGCTGCCCGCGCTTGTGAGCTCGTTCTTCTCCAACATCCTGACGCTCCTCATTTGCGGCATCCTTGGCCTGCTTGTGGTCGGTCCGGTCATGACGGTCCTCTCCAACATCGTTGCCCAGATCATCTTGATGCTCATCAACTTCCAGCCCGCCATCGCCGGCTTCGTCATCGGCACGTTCTGGAGCCTGCTCGTCATGTTCGGCCTGCACTGGGGTATCATCCCGCTGTGGTTCCTCGATGTCGCAACCTACGGCTATGACCTCATTAATCCGCTCGTGTATGCAGGCGGTTGTGCCATCGCCGGTGCTGTGCTTGGCATGATCATCCGAACCAAGGATTCCGAGGAAAATGCTGCCGTCAACATTCCCGCCCTTGTCTCTTCGATTTTCGGTGTCAACGAGCCTGCGCTTTACGCCATCTTGCTGCCGCGTAAGCGCCTTATGTGGGCAACCTTTATTTCCGCTGGTGTAGGCGGCGCCATCGCCGGCCTCATGGGTGCCAAACTCTATGCCTTCGGTGCCTCCGGCCCGCTCGGTTTTCCGAGCTTTATTAACCCTGCCGGCATCGACATGGGCTTTATCGGCCTTGTCATCTCCGGTGTGGTCGCTTTCGTTCTGGCTCTTGTCGCCGCTATGGTGATCGGTACCAGGAAGGACGAGGGCGGTAAGGCGCTCAACATCTCGGTGGACTAGTCTGTCTGCGCACTTTAACTAAATATGCCTCGGACGGCGACGTGCCGCCCGAGGCATATTTGTGTTTTGTGCCGTTGTCAGCGTGTTTGCGGACACTAGTCTGCGGTTGTGGAGCAGCAGGGATTATGACGGTCGTGCCGCGGTGGAAGACGTACGGTCGCCCTGCAGGAGCTGACGGTAGGGGAGGAAGCCGATGAACGAGACGACCGCCTGCGAGTGCGCGGCGTTTCGCTTGAGGTAGAGCCTGACCTCGGAGGTCGTCGCGGGCTCGAGCGGCACCAGGGCTACCTTTCCGCTGGCGAGCGATTCCGCCGGCTTGCGCATGAGGAATGAGACGCCGGCGCCGCGTGCGACAAGAGAGATGATGTTCTCGGCTCGTTTGCCGGTGAACGTAACACGTGGGCCAAATCC
>CABSMK010000017.1 GCA_902478825.1 uncultured Collinsella sp. | reverse complement strand
CATCCTTCAGGTACGGAGCCGCATACTCAACAAGAATCGGTAGAGGGGCCAGTGCGCGGGCGGTTACAACGGAGAACTGCTTCTTATGGCTTCGAGCATATTCTTCAAGACGATCATGAACCGCATGAGCATGTTTCAATCCAAGAGCATGGACAAAGGAATTAACCGCATCAACCTTCTTGCCAACAGAGTCAATATAAGTAGCTTTACGATGCGTGGTTATGGTTAATGGAATACCAGGGAAGCCCGCACCTGTTCCCATATCGAGCAAAGCTCCCCCAGGAGCCTTATTGATATAGGGGAGCAAAACAAGTGAGTCGAGGATATGAAGTACGGCAGCATCTTCTACGTTAAGAATACGGGTGAGATTGGTTGTCTTATTTGTTTCTAGAACCAAATCCAAATGCTGGATACATTTCCTCAGCTCAATATCAGTTACGCTCAAGGAATATTCTTTGCAATAGGAAGTTAGGCGACTCAACATCTCGTCAGCCTGCTGATCGGTAAGTACAAACAACAGAAGCTCCTTTCTGACAAAAATCAGCGTATCGAGAACTTTTGACAAAAAAAGGGGACGTGGAAACCACGTCCCCCTAGCATAAGCTCGAGTAGATTATCGAACAACAATCACCACATGGCGATCAGGGTCAGAACCCTCAGAATGAGTATCGACTGCATCGTTGCCACGAAGTGCAATGTGAACCAGTCGGCGCTCGTAGGCATTCATGGGCGGAAGCGAAACGCTCTTATGAGTGCGGATGGCACGCTCGGCAGCAGACTGAGCCATGGAGGCGACCTTATCCTGACGGCGACTCTTGTATCCCTCGACGTCCACTACAACCGGATACCTAAAGCCAAGCTTGCGGCTCACCAGCAAAGAGAACATAACCTGAAGAGCATCAAGAGTGCGACCATGACGGCCAATGAGAACAGCAAGGTCGGGAGCCGTTACATCCAAAATCAGCTCACCCTCGTCGCCCTCATACTCATCGATAGGAGAGTTGGCGGCATCGAAGTGCGAAAGGATGGAACGCAGGATGGAAATCGCAACATCGGCAATGGTGTCGAGCTGCTCATCGGTCAGCTCTTCACCAGCCTTGTAGCGCTGTGCAATCTCGGGATAATCGCCCGCGACCTGCGGGGCAACCTCCTCAAGCATATCCTCGATGATCTCTTCAGACATAACGTACTCCAAAAGTTAGGTACCTAAATAAGATTGATATTCCACTACTTCTTCTTGTGCGGGCGCGGCTTCTTCTCGCGACGAGTGACCTCAACCTGCAGCGGAGCGTTCTTAAGACGCTCCTCCTCATCGGCCTTCGCCTTGTCGATGACCTTCTGCGTCACAAAAATCTGCTGGATAACCTGCCAAGCAGACGAGACGTCGTAGTACAGCAGAACACCAACGGGAAGGCTCCAGCCCATCCAAAGCATCATGACCGTCATGACAACGGCCATCATACGCATGCTCTGAGCCTGCTGGCCGGTCTGGTTGCGCGACATATAGAGCTGCGGAATCAGGGTCAGGACGGCAAACAGGATCAGGCAAACCAGCGCAGGCAGTGCAACCATAAAGCCATCGGCAAAGGAAGCGCTCGGCGTGGTGGTCAGGTCGGGCAGGATGTTGAAGAACGAGAACGTGCCGTCGTTAAAGTACTGCGGCAGGTTGCGCAGCAATGTAAACAGGGCGAACAGGATAGGCATCTGAATCAGCAGCGGCAGACAGCCAGCCATGGGGTTGAACTTGTTCTCGCTGTAGAACTTCTGCATCTCCTCGGCCTGACGCTGGGGATCGTCGGCATAGCGCTCCTGGATCTCGAGCATCTTGGGCTGCAGCACCTGCATGCGAGCCGTCGACTTGGTCGACTTGAGCATAAGCGGCGTCAGCAGCAGACGGATGATGACCACCAGGATGATGATGGACAGGCCCCAGTCGACCGCAAAGGTCTGGATGAGCTTGAGCAGCTCGAAAAGGATGTTAACGATCCAATCCCACATGTAAGTTTTCCTCCGATAGCGAGTGCCCGCTAGGGCACAGGGTCATAACCGCCGACGTGCAGGGGATTGCAGCGAGCGATGCGCCTCACGGCAAGCCAGCAGCCTCTCAAAACACCGTGCTTCTCAATCGCCTGGATGGCGTATTGCGAGCACGTTGGGTAATAAATGCAGGCGTCAGGCAATAAGGGCGAAATAACCTGTTGATATATGCGAATAGGAGCGATGGCAACACGTCGCAAAACGTGATTGCTCATCGCTCCTCCCCGGCAACGCCGGCGCGCTTCATAAGCGAACGCAACGCCTTGTCCATCTCCTGCGGCGAGGAAACCCTCGTCTTGGGAGTTGCAAACAAGATGATGTCATAACCCGCAACGGGAAATCCGCAGCTGCGGGCGGCCTCGCGCATCACACGCTTAGATCGGTTGCGCACGACGGCACAACCGAGTCGCTTAGCACCAACGAAGGCGACCCTTCCGGAGTCGCCTTCGCCAACCGATTCACATATGGTCATTCGAATCAGAGGGTGATTGAAACGACGCCCCTGACTGAACACATGCTCGAAATCTTGCCGAGACTTAATAGTCTTCATGCGAGATGTGTGTATCGCTGCTAGACAGTGAGACGCTTGCGGCCCTTGGCGCGACGACGGGCGAGCACGGCACGACCACCCTTAGTGGCCATACGGGCACGGAAGCCATGGGTCTTGGCACGCTTACGCTTATTAGGCTGATACGTACGCTTCATCTTAAGTTCCTCCTGCTGCATTTCGAGTGTCCGCGGGGACGCGGACGCAGATATAGACACGTGAGCTTGAAGATTGTAGGGAAATCAATGTTCAAATGTCAAGAAATCAAAGGTAAAAGGTTGCGCAGTTCACACGGTTCCCCCATAAGCACAACCGAAATTTGCGCCTCATGGCAACCTTTCACGATATTTCATCGAGTTTTCAACAGGTCATGTTGGCAATGTTGAGAACTTTTCACCCGTTTTCCAAAGTTTTCAACAAGTTTTGAAAAGTTGTCGAAAGATGAGAAACGTTGCACGGTGAGCTACTATTTGTTCGAAACCTTTTGAAAGATTGCGAGCGGCATGTCTGACGACTTTTACACCATGGTCGATTCCGGAGACCCGGCACCCGACAACGAGCACATCACCGGCGTGCGCGAAGAGCGTGCGGAAGGCGAGCAGACGACCACGCAGGCGCCAAAAGCCATGTACGCCGCGCGCATCGCCGTCTATGACGACATGCTGTCGACACCGCGGGTGATCGTCATTGATCCGCAAGATGTCCGCACGTATTTGGAAGAGACGACCAACACCGTCTACCAGTGCATGAAAGAACAAGGTGGCCATATCTCGCTCATGGTCATCCGCGAGATTGTCGAAAACTTTATCCACGCACACTTTGCCGAGCCCATCATCTCGATTCTGGACGGCGGAGACACCATCCGCTTTGCTGACCAAGGACCCGGCATCGACGACAAGGAACGTGCTTTCGACTTTGGCGTTACCAGCGCAAACAGCAAGATGAAGCGCTATATCCGTGGAACCGGAGCAGGGTTTCCCATGGTGCAGGAGTATTTGGAAAACGCCGGCGGTGCCGTATCCATCGAGGACAACATGGGCAACGGCACCGTGGTTACGGTAAGCCTGAACCCTAAACGCGTGCAGGAAATCGAGCGTGCCGGCGGACGCGGCGCTGCCGTGCGGCCCGAGACGGGGCAGCCCACATATCCCCTGCCGGGAGCTTTTGCGCAGCAGCCCGTGGCAACGCAGCAGATGCAGCCCCCCGTGAGGCAGATGCAGCAGCCCGGAATGCTTCCCACACAAGAACCCCAGGCGGCATCTATGTCGATGCCGCCAAACATGCCAGAGGCCATGCCGCTGGCTGATCAGGATGCAGCAGCAATGCAGCAGGCGACGGGGGCGCCGGGTGGCCAGCAAATGGGCTATCAGCCGTACCAACAGGGATATCCATATCAGCAGATGCCGCCACTGGGGTATGGCCAGCAGTTCCCGCAGCAGTACCAGCAGGGATATCAGCAGCCGTACCAGCAGATGCCGCAGCAGCAGTACAACCCCTGGGCCCAGCAGACGCCTCCGCAGCCTTACCAACAGTGGCCTCAAAGTTTTCAACAGCAAATGCCGCCGACGCAGAGTTCTCAACAACCAGCAGCTCAAATGATGTATCCTAATGCAGTAAATCAGTATGCACAGCCACAACCGGACGTGTTCGTAAGCGATCGCGGCAACGCCGCGCTGGGCTATCTGGCGCAAAATCAAGCGTGCGGCGCAACCGATCTTGCGAGGGCGTTTGGAAACTCGGCCCCCACTTGGTCACGCACGCTCAATGACTTGGCGCAGGCCGGCTTGGTCATCAAGCATGGCCAGAAATACCATCTGACCGAACTCGGCGCCGCTCGCGTGCGAGCTCAGAGCTAAAGAACGGGAGAGACAGTGGACGAGGAAGCAAGCATCATCCTGGGGGATGCCATCGCCTTTTGCCAGCGCGACGGCCAAGATGCACGCCTCATCAACATGCTGGGGCAATCGCGCGCCATAAGCCTGACCGAAGATACGCTCACGATCGAGCCCCCCTCGCGCTTTGCCATCGCGCAGCTCAAAAAGCATCAGCCGACTATTGAGGCCTATCTGGAAGAAATCGCCTTTGCACCGATCGCGCTCGACATCGTGGCACCGCAAGGCGCCGCGACGGAATCCGCTGCCGCCACGGCGCCCGCCACGGCTCCCGCTGCTTCCCCGGCGGTGCCGGCCTCCGCAGGCGATGTGCCGACAATCGAGCACCAGCACAGCGATGTTTCCCGTGAAACAATGGCACCGTTGACGAGCGCGGCGGCGACGTCAACGAACGCACCCGTCACGCACATGCCCATCGCTCACGACGCAGCGGCGGGCGCGGATTCGGGCATTGCAATCAAGAACACGCTCTCGGCCGACGATTTTCGTCGCATGATGAACCAGATGAAGGGCGGAGCGCCGACTAAATCCACGCAAGCTGCGGCCCCCGCTTCACCCATGCCAGCACCGACCGTGCCGGCCGAGCAGAATACGGATGGAGCCCCGCTCGCCGCGAACTCAAAATTTACCTTTGAGAACTTTGTCTACGGCCCCGAGAACAGCCATGCCTATCGCTCGGCACTCAAGTTTGCCGCCCTCGCGGACGAGCGCGGCACATGCACATCCCTGTTCATCTATGGCAAATCGGGGCTGGGCAAGACCCATCTGCTGCTCGCCATCAAAAACGAGCTCGCCGAGAAGTCGCCCGAGATCAAGGTCAAGTATGCCAACTCCCAGGCATATCTGGACGACCTAATGACCGAGTTCGACCGTCAAAAGAAGAGCAACGCCCCCATCATGCAGGCGTACCACGGCGTGGACGTGCTCATCATCGATGACATCCAAAACATCATCGGCAAGCGCGCGAGTGTGGACTACTTTTTCCAGCTCATGGACGAGTTCATCCGCAACAACAAGAAGGTCGTCATCGCGGCAGACCGCGCCCCCAAGGACCTGAGCATGGACGAGCGTCTGACCAGCCGCTTCAACGCCGGAATGCTCTGCCTGGTCGCAGAGCCCAGCTACGAGATGAAATACAAGATCTTGCAGCGCTATTACGAGAACACCATCGTCGCCGCTCCCGAGGCGGGCGACGACTCACTGCTGGCGGCCTATGGGGGCGACGGCGGGCACCTGACCGACGAGCACTTTAAACACATGGCCGAGGTCTCGGGCACCAACATCCGCGAACTCGAGAGCTTTTGCGAGCGCTGCGCCGGCGAGGCGGGCGACCGCGAGCGCGAGGGCGGAGAGCTCACCTTTGACGATATCGACGCCATCGCCAGCCAGTACTTCGACACATCGGCCAAAAAGATCAACGTCCAGACGGTTCAGTCCGTCATCGAAGAGCAGTACGGCGTGACACACGAGGAGCTCATCGGCCCGCGTCGCAACGCCAATATCGCCAAAGCACGCCATATCGCTATCTACCTGGCCATCGAGATGTGCGAAATGACGACCACGGCGGTGGGCGCCGAATTTGGCAACCGCAACCACTCGACCGTCAGCACGAGCTACAAAAAGGTCCAGAAGATGATCCAGGAAGACCGCACCGTCACCGAAGACCTCAAGTCGCTGCGCGATAAAATTACACTGCGCTCGTAGGGAAATAGAGACACCTGTTGAAAACTTGTCGAAACCACGGGCATAAGGTGTCTAAAACCCAACCCGCGATGATGAAAAGTTTTGCGCAGGTTTTGAACGTGGAAAACCACCCCTGTTGCACACAGGTTGCTGTCGATTCTCTTTCTGGGTCTGACCTGCGTCTTTGGGAGTAATCAACAGTTTCGTCAGTACTATTACTATTATTAAGATATTTATATCTATAGAAAGGTATTAAAAGATGAAGTTCACCGTCAGCCAGAGCTCGCTTACGCAAGCCATCGGCGTCGTTATGAAAGGCGTCGCTTCGGCATCCACCCTTCCCATTCTGTCGGGCGTGCTCGTTAAGGCACAAGACGGCATCTTGGAATTCCAGACCTCCAACTACACCATCTCGATTCGTCACCGCATTGCGGCTCACGTCGAAGAGGAAGGCGAGATGGTGATTCCCTGCAAGATGCTCTCCAACATCACCAAGACCCTTCCCGATGCCCCGGTCACCTTTGAGCTGTCCGAGCGTCAGGTTTTGATTGGCTGCGAGAAGAGCTCTTTTCGCCTCAACACACTCGATGCCAACGACTTTCCCGAGTTCCCGGCATACGCCATCGAGAGCGCCGTCGAGCTGCCGACCGATATCCTGTCCGAAATGGTAAGTCGCGTATGGCGCGTCACTTCGACTGACAAGGCCCGCCCCATCCTGGGCGGCGTGCATATGAAGGTCGAGAACAACACCGTGCGCCTGGTCGCGACCGACTCCTTCCGACTGGCTGTGTGCGATACGCAGGTCGAGACCTCGACCCTCGAGGGTTCCTTTGAGCTCAACGTGCCTGCCGACGCCTTCAACGACGCGCTGAGCATCATGGCCAGCCAGGCGACCATCATGATCGGCGCCACCGACACCCAGGTTGTCTTTGAGGCCGGCAACACCACTTACGTGTCGCGCCGCATCGAGGGCGTATATCCCAATTACAAGCAGCTCATCCCCGATTCGTGCGTGACGAGCGTCAAGATCGACGTAGCCGCCTTTAACGCCGCCCTTAAGCGTGTGGCCGTTATCGCGAGCGCCAACCCCGCTGTCAAGTTTGAGATTGACGTCGAGAACGGCCAGATGGGCCTGTCCTCCATTTCCAACGACCAGGATCTGGCGCAGGAGACGATCGATGTCGAGGCCGAGGGCGAGTCGGGTACCATCGCCTTCAACTACCACTACATCTTTGGCTGCCTCAATGCCCTGTCCAAGGAGAAGGAAATCACGCTGGAGCTCAAGAGCTATTCGCAGGCTGGCATCTTCAAGTCCTACGACAAGATCAACTACCTGTACCTGGTCATGCCGGTACGTATCTAGCACTGCCCATGACCATGTTCGCACGCGATCTTTCCGTTGCGCGCTATCGCAGCTTCGACAGTTACCGCCTTGCCCTGAGCGACGGCGTGACAGTGCTCGCAGGCCCCAACGCGGCGGGAAAGACCAACCTCATAGAGGCGCTGCAGCTGCTGACGAGTGGCGCCTCGTTTAGGCATCCGACCGCAGCCGAGCTCGTGCACGACGGCGTGGGCTCATGCAAGGTCGAGCTGAGGCTCGAAGGTGACGGGCGCGTGCTGGACATGGGGCTGAGCGTGGAAGACGGCAAGCGTTCGTTTAGCCGCAACGGCAAGCGCTGCGCTGCGTCCGGCGTGCGCGGGGTGCTGCCGAGCGTTCTGTTTTGTCCGGACCACCTGGATATGGTCAAGCGTGGGGCCAGCGTGCGCCGCGCCGCACTTGATGACTTTGGCGTTCAGTTGAGTGCGCGCTACGCCGATTTGGCTAGTGCCTACGGGCGCTGCGTGACCCAGCGCAATGCCCTGCTCAAGGAGACCTGGCGCTGCCGCGAGATGCTCGGCGCCTGGAACGAATCTATTGCCCGCGCCGGTTCGGCCCTGCTCGTGCACCGTCTGGCTCTGCTCGACCGGCTGTCGGGCCATGTGCGTGACGCCTATGGCCGCGTGGCATCCGGCGAGCCCGCCGGTGTGTCCTATGTGTCCACGCTTGGCGACCTGCCTCGCACCGAGGATCGCGACGAGCTCAGGGGCTGGGCGTATGAGCACATGCTTTCGGCGCTCGATGAGCGCGCCGACGAGGAGATCCGTCGCGGCGTGACGCTCGTGGGTCCGCATCGCGACGAGATTGAGTTTTCCGTCGCGGGCCGATCGGCCCGTTCATTTGCCAGCCAGGGCCAGCAGCGAACGCTGGTGCTTGCCTGGAAGGTGGCAGAAGTGGCCGTGGCGCGCGATATCCTGGGCACCGCGCCGCTGCTGCTCTTGGACGACGTGATGAGCGAGCTCGACGCCGGGCGTCGAGGCGCTTTTCTGCAGCTGATCGGTGATGATATCCAGACAGTCATAACCACCACCAATCTGGGGTATTTTACCGATGACCTGCTTGATCGAGCCAAGGTGGTGAGCATGGGTGAGACGTGCTAATTACGAGCGCGAGAACGGAATGGTTGCCTTTGGCGGCTTTTTGGATGCCGAGCGTCAGCGCATCCTGGCGGCCGCGACACCTGAGCGCCGCGCGCAGATGGAGGCTGCAGAGGAATCTCGTGCGGTCTATCGCGCCTGGAATGCGGTGTGCTCGGGCACGCGCGAGGGACGCCATGTGACGGGCCTGCGCTACCTGCCCGCGTCCAACGAACTGCTGGTGTACCTCGATTCGCCCTCATGGACGCAGGAGATGACGCTTTTGCGCGAGATTATCCGCGCGCGCATGGAGCGCGCCGGCGCGCACGTCGACGGCCTGGTGTTCAAGACGACCGCCCCCGGCCACACACCGCCCGCTGCCAAAGAGCGCCTGCGCCCGGCCGTGGCCGAGCGTCCGCCGGCTCCGCATGCCGACCTCAGCGATGCCGAGCGTGCCGAGATCGAGCACCAAGTGGCACCCATCGAGGACCAAAAACTGCGCGAGGCCCTCGAGAACGCCATGAGAGCCAGTGCCGAGTGGACCAAGGGCGTGCAGAGCAAAAAAGAGCCTTAAATCGCATCTGGTGGCCTTGTAGAGCCAAATACCCTCGTTCCCGAGGGTATTTTTTTACGATAAACTAGTAAGGCTATACACATTTTCTTAACTGAAGGAGGACGTGTGGCAAACGAAAACGATTACGATGGCGGCGAGATTAAGATTCTCGAAGGTCTCGAGGCCGTTCGTAAGCGCCCGGGCATGTACATTGGCTCGACGAGCGCCAGCGGTCTTCATCACCTGGTGTGGGAGATCGTTGACAACTCCGTCGACGAGGCCATGGCCGGTTTCTGCACCGAGATTCAGGTGACGGTCCACGCCGACAACTCCATCACGGTCGTCGATAACGGGCGCGGCATCCCCGTCGACGAGCATCCTATCAAAAAGATCCCGACGCTCGAGGTCGTCATGACGATCCTGCACGCCGGCGGTAAGTTCGATAACTCGGCCTACAAGGTCTCGGGCGGCCTGCACGGCGTGGGCATCTCTGTTGTCAACGCCCTGTCCAAGCGTGTGGTCGTACAGGTATGCCGCGATGGCAACATCTACGAGATGGAGTTTTCGCGCGGCAAGACCGTCAAGAAGATGGAGGTCGTGGGCACTTCGGAGGCGACGGGCACCACTGTCAGCTTCTGGCCCGACGACGAGATCTTCGAGACCTGCATCTACGATTTCGACACGCTGCACAACCGTCTGCAGGAGACGGCATTCCTCAACAAGAACCTCAAGATCGTGCTGACCGACGAGCGCGAGGCGACTCCCCACGTGGAGGAGTTCTGCTATGCCGGCGGCATCATCGACTTCGTCAAGTTCCTCAACGAGGGCAAGGATGTCCCCGAGGCCTTTAAGGAGCCCATCTATATTGAGGGCAAATCGGATCCGGATGCGCCCGTGACCAAGATGGGCGAGGTCGAGGTATCCTTGCAGTGGAATAGCGGCTATGGCGAGAACGTCATGTCGTTTGCCAACGACATCTACACCCCCGAGGGCGGCATGCACCTCGAGGGCTTCCGTACCGCACTCACCCGCGTGATTAACGACTACGCCCGCAAGCAGAACCTGCTCAAGGAAAAAGACGCCAACCTGACCGGCGATGATGTGCGCGAGGGCCTATCGGCCGTTATCTCGGTCAAACTGCCCGATCCGCAGTTTGAGGGACAGACCAAGGCCAAGCTCGGCAGCTCCTATATGCGCGCGCTGACGCTCAAGATCGTGACCGACGGCCTTGCCGATTACCTCGAGGAGCATCCCAAGCCCGCTCGCGAGATCGTCAAGAAGGCCCAACAGGCCTGCAAGGCGCGCAACGCCGCCCGTAAGGCGCGCGAGGCGACCCGCCGCAAGAGCCTACTCGAGACGGCGTCGCTGCCCGGCAAGCTCGCCGACTGTTCGGTGCGCGACGCCGAGTTGACTGAGCTCTTTATCGTAGAGGGCGACTCGGCAGGCGGCTCGGCCAAGGACGGCCGTCGCCGAGACATCCAGGCGATCCTACCCCTGCGCGGCAAGATTCTGAACGTCGAGCGCGTGGGCGATCATCGTGCGTTCTCGAGCGACACCATCCAGTCGCTCATCACCGCGATCGGCTGCGGCGTCACGACGAGCGCCGGCGACGGCGGCGACTTCGACATCACCAAGGCGCGCTACCACAAGATCATCATCATGACCGATGCAGACGTCGACGGTGCGCATATCCGCATCCTGCTGCTGACGTTCTTCTACAAGTACATGCGCCCGTTGATTGATGCCGGCTACGTTTACGTCGCTTGCCCGCCCATCTTTGGCATTAAGGTGCGCAACAAGATCCATTACGTGTATCCCAATGGCCGCCAGCCCGAAGACGAGATTCTGCGCGACACCATCCAGAGCCTGGGACTGAACCCCGACGACAACGACGGGGACGGCAAGGCCAAGGATGGCAAGATTACTAAGAAGCGCAAGGGCTACACCGTCCAGCGCTACAAGGGCCTGGGCGAGATGGACCCCAAGCAGCTTGCCTCGACGACGATGGACCCCAAGACCCGCATTCTGCAGCGCGTGTCGATCGAAGACGCCGTGGTGGCGGACCGCGCCGTGCGCGAACTGATGGGTTCCGAGGTCGGCTATCGCCGCGAGTACATCGAAAAACACGCGCATGATGCACGATTCCTTGACGCTTAAGAGGAGGTAACGTGGCAGACGATATCAACAATAACGAGGGTATGGACGAGGCCAGCGACGCCGGCATGCCCGACGATCTGAAGCGCCTGCTCGCCCGCGCCGAGCAGGGCGAGGACGGCGATCCGGATGCCTATAACCCCGATGCCGATGATGATGAGGAAGAGGATGACGACGGTGAGCTCGAGGAGAGCTTTGGCGAAGTCGATCGTGGTGCCTCGGCCGGCGAGGATATAAACGGCGGCCAGCTCCAGATTTCAGAGTTCGGCCGCGAGATGAAGCAGTCGTTCATCGAGTACTCGATGTCGGTCATCACGGCGCGCGCCCTGCCGGACGTGCGCGATGGCTTAAAGCCGGTGCACCGTCGCATCCTGTACGCAATGAACGAGAGCGGCATCTACCCCAACCGTCCGCACAAGAAGTCGGCCTGGACGGTCGGCGAAGTTATCGGTAAGTACCATCCGCACGGCGACTCCGCGGTCTATGAGGCCATGGTCCGCCTGGCACAGTGGTTCTCCATGCGCACGCCGCTCATTGACGGTCACGGCAACTTCGGCAATATCGATGGCGACGGCGCCGCTGCCATGCGTTACACCGAGAGTCGCCTGGCAAAGCCCGCCATGGAGCTCCTGCGTGACCTGCAGAAGGACACCGTCGACTGGCAGCCCAACTACGACGAGTCGCTCGCCGAGCCCCAGGCGCTGCCCGCGCGTTTCCCCAACCTGCTGGTCAACGGCAGCCAGGGCATCGCCGTCGGCATGGCCACCAACATCGCCCCGCACAACCTCACCGAGGCGATCGAGGCCACCTGCTACCTGATTGACAACCCCGACGCCACCGTCGACGAGCTCATGCAGATCATGCCCGGTCCGGACTTCCCCACCGGCGCCATCATCATGGGCAGTGCCGGCATTAGGCAGAGCTATGAGACCGGCCGCGGCTCCATCACCGTGCGCGCCAAGGCTCATGTGGAGTCCACCAAGACCGGCCGTAGCCGCCTGGTCTTTACCGAGATTCCCTACATGGTCAACAAGGGCACCCTGCAGGAGAAGATCGCCCAGCTCGTCAACGACAAGCGTATCGAGGGTATCTCGGATATGCGTGATGAGTCCAACCAGAAGGGTATCCGTCTGGTCATCGAACTCAAGAAGGGCGTCATCCCGCAGGTCGTGCTCAACAACCTGTACAAGTACACCTCGCTGCAGACGACCTTTGGTGCCAACAACCTGGCGCTTGTCAACGGCGTTCCCAAATGCCTGAGCCTGCGCGAGATGCTGCAGCACTACATCGACCACCAAGTCGACGTCGTCACCCGCCGCACCCGCTTTGACCTCAAGAAGGCCCAGGCGCGTGCCCATATCCTCGAGGGCTACCTGATGGCTCTCGACCATATCGACGAGGTCATCAGCATCATCCGCTCCTCGCAGACCGATTCCGAGGCCAGCAGCCGCCTGCTCGGGCGCTTTGGCTTTACGCCCGAGCAGACTACGGCCATCCTCGAGATGAAGCTGCGCCGCCTGACCGGCCTGGAGCGCGACAAGATTCAGGAAGAGCTGGACGGCTTGCGCCGTGCTATCGCCTACTACGAGGACCTGTTGGCGCACGAGGAGAAGATTCTGGGCGTCATCAAGGAAGAGATGCGCGAGATTTCCAAGAAGTTCGGCGACAAGCGCCGCACCGAGATCAGCCATGTCGAGAAGGACCTGGACGTCGAAGATCTGATTGCCGACGAGGACATGGTCGTGACCATCACCCACACCGGCTACGTCAAGCGCATCCCGGTGGCTGCCTATCGCGCCCAAAAGCGCGGCGGCAAGGGCGTGTCGGGCGTCAACCTCAAAGAGGACGACGTTATCGACGAGATGTTTATCGCATCCACGCACGAGTACGTGCTGTTCTTCTCGAGCAAGGGCAAGGTCTATCGCCTGAAGGTACACGAGCTGCCGGTTGGCACGCGCCAGGCGCGCGGCACCGCGATCGTCAACTTGCTGCCTTTCGAGGAGGGCGAGAAGATCGCGAGCGTCATCAGCTGCCGCGAGTTCCCCGCCGACGAGTACCTGATGTTTGCCACCAAGAGCGGCATGGTCAAGAAGACCGTGATGAGCGCCTACGACCGCAGCCGCCGCGACGGCCTAATCGCCATCAACCTGAGGGACGACGACGCGCTGCTCGCTGTACGTCGCGTGCGCGAGGGCGACAAGATCATCATGGCAACCACCGCGGGCAAGGCGATTATGTTCCCCGAGGACCAGGTGCGCGCCACCGGTCGCGATACCAGCGGCGTCCGTGGCATTAGCATGAAGGAAGGCGTGAGCGTTCTTGGTATGGAGATTACCAACGGTAACGGCGACCTGTTCGTCATTACCGAGCGCGGCTACGGCAAACGCACGCCGGTCTCAGATTACCCGGAGCAGAACCGCGGCGGTCAGGGTGTCTATACCATCCAGATGACCGAGCGCAAGGGCAACCTCGCAGCCATGAAGACGGTGGGCCCGCAGCATGAGCTGTTCATCGTGACGGAGGGCGCGACGGTCATTCGTGTCAAGACCGATGAGATCAGCCAAACCGGTCGCGCCACCCAGGGCGTCAAGATGATGGCCGTCGACGACAACGACCGCATCTGCGCCGTAGCCCGCATGACGGCCGCCAAAGAGAAGCCCGAAGGCGAAGGTGCCGAGGCCGCAACCGACGCCGAAGAGGCCCCAGTCGACCTAGGCGACGGCAACGACATGCCAGAAGATCTCCTCGACGAGTAAGAGGAACTAGCTGGTAGAAAAAATCAGACCCCATATATCGGCGGTCGGCGCACTGCGCGCCGACCGCTTTTTTGAAAACCTTGGGACTCGCGTTCGCCCCGGTCGCACGGCGGCATGTGAGGTCGGTCGCGAGTTCCGCACGAGCCAGAGAGCACTTAATGTGCTCTCTGCGCGAGTCAGGACTGTCCGAGCAGGCGACTTCACATGCCGCCGTGCGACCGGGGCGAACACCCTCCAAAGTTTTTCAAAAAAGTTGTTGACGCGCGCGTAACGACTCGTCTAATATATCCCTTGCGCGATGGACCTGTAGCTCAGTTGGTTAGAGCGTCCGGCTGATAACCGGGAGGTCACAAGTTCGAATCTTGTCAGGTCCACCATCAAAACGTTAAGAGCCCTGGGGCATCGCCTCGGGGCTTTTTTCTTATCCAACAAAAGTAGTCAAAATAGCCCCGTCCCAAATTAACTACTTTGATTTTGTGTGCTGGGCGAAAGATTGGGTAGGGTAGTATAGCTATTCAATGCGGCGACCCTGCCGTGTGTTAACCGCTACGTACCGGAGGTGTTCCATGGTTCGTGTCGACATAGAGACCATCGTCATGGCCGCCGGTCCCGTGCCATCGCTTATCGTGCTTCGTGAGCGCTGCGGCAAGTCGGATTCGCCGGCACCCCTGCGTTCGCTTTCCATTCAGACCGGCTCGTTTGAGGCCGCGGCCATTAGCCGTGGCATCGATAGTGGTCGCGCCGAGCGCCCGATAACGCATGACCTGCTGCTTGACACCGTCGATGCCCTGGGCGCCAAGCTCGAGCGCATCGAGATCGTTCGTGCCGAGCCGCCGGTGTTCTATGCGACGATTGTCGTGCTGGTCGATGGTGACGAGCGCAAGATTGACGCCCGCCCCAGTGACGCCATTGCCCTTGCCGTGCGCAGTAATGCCCCCATGTTTGTGGAGGACGACATCATGAATCGCCTGGGTACCGTTTCTGCCCATGCCGAGGAGGTTGACGACGAGCAGGAGTTCGAGAAGTTCGACGAGTTCGTCCATACGCTCTCCCCCGATGATTTCTAAATGTCTGGCACGCGAGCGGAGAGGTCGCTGATGGGTAGCCGCGTATCGGCTGAAGCGGCCGCCATCGCGCGTGAAGCCCAGATGCGCTCGGAGGCATCTGAGGCGGCTCGCATCGCCTATGTGACGCAGGCCCGCACGCTTCGCGAGCGCCGCGGCTCCTATATCAAGATGGTTATCATCTCCGCCCTTGTCGCGGTAATCTGTTCTCGTCTTCGTGGTACAGTTGGTGCGCTTGGGTTTTCGATTTCAACAGGCTTGGTAATCTGGGGTGTGGTCGATGCAGTCATGCTGACCAACCAGATCAAGGTACTCGACAAGCGCGCGATGGATATGGTGCGCGCCCGCGACGCTGCCGCCAAGATCGCTGCCGAGGCACAAGAACTGTAACGACGCCGGATTCGATGGGAAGGTCTAGAGATGGCACAGGATATGCAGGACGCCGGTAACGTCTCCGCCGAGCTCGACGCCATGGTGTGTGACCTGATTGGTGCGTTCTTGGACGACCTTGCCGCCGGCGAGAATCCGGGCGTAGTTGTGGCGATCGAGGACGCTGCTTCCAACCGCTATCTGGCGGCACTCGACGAGGACGGCGAAGAGGCGTGCCTCGAGGCCGCCACCAACTTTATTTCCGAGCACAAGATGGGTCTTAAGGACGAGGGCCTGGGCCGTATCGCCCGCTATGCCATCGGCTATACCGGCTGCGTCGAGATTGACGGCGGCTACCATGACGCTCTGCTCGTGAGCTTCTTTGAGACGACGCTCGAGAGCGGTTTTTCGGCATATGTGCTGTATGAGGGCATGGGTGCCGGCGATGGTTTTATGTGGAGCGACCCTGAACCTGCAGGTGAGGAAACCCCTCTCATCTAAAATCGCTAAAATAAACGAGTTTTCGGTAAAAGGCTCAATATTCCCGCTGAGCGTTGTGTTGCTGGGCGGGTCGCATACGCGTGCCGTTTGTATATGGATAGAAGATAGGGGAACTACATGCGCGTAGACAATCTGAGGAACATCGCCATCATCGCCCACGTCGACCACGGCAAGACGACGATGGTCGATAAGCTCCTGCGTGCCACGGACGCCTTCCGTGCCAACCAGCAGGTCGAGGACCGCGTCCTGGACTCTAACGACCAGGAGCGCGAGCGCGGCATTACGATTCTCGCCAAGAACATCTCTATCGAGTACAAGGACGTCAAGATCAACGTCATCGACACCCCGGGCCACGCCGACTTTGGCGGCGAGGTCGAGCGCGTGCTGCGTATGGCCGATGGCGCCCTGCTGCTGGTCGACGCCTTTGAGGGCCCCATGCCCCAGACCCGTTTCGTGCTGCGTCACGCTATCGACACCGGCCTCAAGATCATGATCGTCATCAACAAGATCGATCGTCCGGGCGCCAACCCCGAGAAGGCCTACAACGACTGCCTGGACCTCATGGCCGACCTGGGCGCAACCGACGACCAGCTCGAGTTCGCCATGGAGCACGTGGTCTACGCCAGCGCCATGAATGGCTTTGCTCGCCTTGACCCCAACGACGGCAACATGGACATGTATCCGCTGCTTGATATGATCATCGACGACATGCCCGCGCCCGAGGTTGACGAGACCGCCCCGCTGGCCATGCAGTGCGTGACCATCGACCACTCCAACTTCGTCGGCCGCATCGGTATCGGTCGCGTGTACTCCGGCGCCATTCACCAGGGCGATCAGATCCTGGTCGTCAAGAACGACGGTTCTAGCGCCACCGCTACCGTCAAGCAGCTCTTTACCTTCGACTACCTGGGTCGCACCGAGTGCCAGGAAGTCGGCGCCGGCGATATCGCTGCTGTCGTGGGTATTGACCGCACCGATATCGGCGATGTCTACACCGACCCCGAGAACCCCGTCGAGCTCGAGCCCATTGAGATCGACCCGCCGACCCTGTCCATCGTCTTTGAGGCCTCGACCTCCCCGCTCGTCGGTCGCGATGGCGACATCGTGGGCGCCCGTCAGCTCAAGGAGCGCCTGTTCAACGAGGCCGAGAACAACGTGACCATGAAGATCGAGGAGCTCGAGGACAAGAGCGGCGTCGAGGTCTCTGGCCGCGGCATTCTGCACCTGTCCGTCCTGATGGAGTCCATGCGCCGCGAGGGCTTTGAGTTCCAGGTCGGTCGTCCTCGCGTTCTGTTTAAGAAGGACGAGAACGGCAATAAGCTGGAGCCTGTCGAGCAGGCCGTCGTCGAGTGCCCGGACGAATACTCGGGCAAGGTCGTCGAGGTCTTCGGTACCTCCGGTGGCATCATGACGAGCATGGACACCTCGGGCATCGTGACGCACCTTGAGTTCAAGATCCCGACCCGCGGCATCATGGGTCTTAAGAACCGCATTATGAACGTCACTCACGGCGAGGGCGTGTTCTACCACACCTTCCTGGAGTATGGTCCTTACGCCGGCGAGATCGGTAACCGTCAGAACGGCGCCATGATCTCCATGACCACCGAGAAGGCCGTTGCCTACGCTCTGGGTACGCTCCAGGAGCGCGGCCAGCTGTTTGTTGAGCCGGGCACCGAGTGCTACGAGGGCATGATCGTGGGCGAGCGCAGCAAGGCCGGCGACATGGTCGTCAACATCGCCCGTACCAAGAACCTGGGCAACCAGCGTTCCTCGACCTCCGATATCTCCGTCCAGCTGGTGCCGCCCCGCACTTTCTCGCTGGAGGAAGCGCTGGAGTACATCGCCGACGACGAGCTGGTCGAGATCACTCCCAAGAACCTGTCTCTT
>CABSMK010000016.1 GCA_902478825.1 uncultured Collinsella sp. | reverse complement strand
GTCAGATGTGTATAAGAGACAGCGGTGATACGGCCCTTGCGGCCGAGCAGCTCAACGCGCGCGGCCTCGAGCTTGGCGGCGTCGTCAGCGCTAGTGACGAGCTCCTTGGCCTCTTCCTCGAGTTTGACCAGATCATCAATCAGACTCATGTCTTCCCTTTCGTCTCTCGCACATCCGCGCTCCGGGACGGCTGACGCCGCCCGATGTTGCGGATGCGCGGCCCGGTTCGGTAACAAAAAAACCGCCCTCGGGCATGTACATTGCCCAAGGACGGTTGAATTCCGCGGTACCACCTTGTTTGACCCGGCGGATGTCTGGCCCGCCGCGCCCACTCTGTGCCTCTTGTCGCGAGGCTCACGGCTTCCCTACTGGGACTTTGCTGCCACTGGCCGCGTGCCCGTTGAGGTCGCTGCTCGGGAGTGAACGCTTGGCCCTTGCCACCGCAGGAAGGCTTGCAGCCCATGACCTTCCCTCTCTTGCCGGCGACGCGGCGGGCAAAACCCTCTCCGTCAACGCATTGGGCTATAGGATAACACATTTCGCGAGCGCATCGCCGCGTTCCGTTTTGTTCGCGCTGGGTACAAGGCAGGTAGCTGTGCAAACTGGCCGCGCACCCGCCTGCGGCGCTCGGCCTGCGAGATTAAGGATACGGTATGGGAAAGAAACTCGATAAGAAGGCCAAGGCCGCCGTGGCAAAGGCCGCCAAGGGCGTCAAGGCCGCTAAAGTCGACAAGGCCGTCAAAAAATTCCGCAAGCTCGAGGGCAAGCTGTGGACTCGCGAGTACCTGCTCAAGATTGCCGAGTTTGACGGCGCGACTATTGCTCCCGCCAACGGCGCCGCGGCCCGCGCCGATGCTATGGGCACCCTTGCCGGCGAGCACCACAAGCTACTGACCAGCGAGAAGTCCGTTGAGCTCGTACGCTCGTTAGCGCGCGAGACGGTCGCGGGCGGAAAGATCGACGACCCGCAGCTGCTCGACGAGATCCGCGTGCTCGGCCGCGACCAGCGCGAAGCAAGCGTTATCCCCACCGAGGAGGCCGAGGCCTGGACCAGGCTCACCTGCGAGGCCGACGCCGTGTGGCACAAGGCCAAGACGGCCAATGACTGGGCGAGCTTTGAGCCCTATGTAGATAGAATCGTCGGCCAGCTTAAGCATCAGGCCGAGCTCATGGACCCCAAGCGCGACCCATACGATGTCTGGCTCGACCAGTACGAGCGCGGCCTTTCCGCCAAGAGCTTCGACGCGTTTTGCGATGAGGTCAAGGCGACGGTCGTGCCGCTCGTGCACGCCATCGGTGAGCGCGGCCAGCAGCCCGATGCCGACTTTTTGCACGCCCGCGTGCCCGAGGCCGCCCAGCGCGCCATGAGCTTCGACCTTATGAAGCTCGTCGGCCTGAACTTGGACGACACCACGCTTGCCTTTACCGAGCATCCGTTTAGCGAGGGCTTCTCGGTGGGCGATGCGCGCATCGCGACGCACATCTACGAGGACGACTGTATCTCCAACGTCTACAGCATCATCCACGAGGCGGGGCACACCATGTACGAGCTGGGCGTCAATCCTGCCTATGCGCGCACCTGCCTGGAGGGCGGCACCTCCATGGGCATCCACGAGAGCCAGAGCCGCTTTTTCGAGAACACCGCGGGCCGCAGCCGTGCCTTTATGGGACCGCTGCTCGAGGTGCTGCGCCGCCACGCACCCGAGGTCTACGGCGACGTCGACGAGGACACGCTCTACCACGCCGTGAACATCGCGCAGCCTTCGCTGATCCGCACCGAGGCCGACGAGCTCACCTATCCGCTGCACGTTATGGTGCGCTACGAGATCGAGCGCATGCTGTTTGCCGGCGAGGCCACGGCCAAGGACATCCCCGCGCTTTGGAATCGCTTTATGGATGAGTACCTGGGCATTCCCGTTCCCGACGACACGCACGGCTGCCTACAGGATACGCACTGGAGCGGCGGCTCGTTTGGCTACTTCCCCACGTATGCGCTGGGCAGTGCCTACGATGCCATGTTTGTGCCGGCCATGTGCCGCGACGGTGTCGACCTTAACGGCGCCTGCGCGAGCGGCGACCTGACACCTGTCCGCGCCTGGCTGGGCGAGCACATTTGGCAGTGGGGCCGCGCCAAGGACGCGCCGGAGCTCATCAAGGGCGCGTGCGGCATGGCGTTCGATGCCCGCTACTACTGCAGCTACCTGCAGGACAAGTTCACCACGCTCTACGAGCTGTAAGGCATAACCGACACGCCAACGCAAAGGGGACGCCGCGGAACCAATCCGCAGCGTCCCCTTTCCACCTAGTCGTTTAAGAACGTCCCCAATGACTACCTTACAGAGCTTCCAGCGCGGCGGCGATGCGCTTCATGGCGGCATCGGCGGATGCTTGGTCGGGCGCCTCGGCCAGCACGCGGATAACCGACTCGGTTCCGCTCTTGCGCACGAGCACGCGGCCCTCGCCTGCCAGCGCAGCCTCGGCCTCGGCGATGGCGTTCTGCACGCCCATATTCTCGAGCGCGGCGTCCTTGTCCGCCACGTGCGCGGCCACCTGCGCCTGTGGCAGCAGCTTGCACGGAGCCGTGAGCTGCGAGAGCGTCTCGCGCTCGGCACGAATCACTTCCATCACGCGCAGCGAGGTCATAATGCCGTCGCCCGTGCGCTCGATATCGCCAAAGATCGTATGGCCCGTCTGCTCGCCGCCCAGGCTGTAGCCGCCCTCGCGCATCTTGGCATACACGTGACGGTCGCCCACGCCGCTGGTCACGGCACTCAGGCCGGCAAGCTCCAACGACTTGATCAGGCCAAAGTTGCTGGCGATCGTCGGCACCACGGTACCGCCCGAGAGACGCCCGTGCTTGTTCAGGTACACACCGCACACGTACAGGATCTGGTCGCCGTCGACCACGCGGCCGCGCTCGTCCACGGCCAGGCAGCGGTCGGCATCGCCATCGTAGGCAAAGCCCACATCCAGGCCCTGCTCCACCACGTGGCGCTGCAGGCGCTCAATATGCGTAGAGCCGCAGTCGACATTGATGTTAAAGCCGTCGGGCGCGGCATTGATCACGCGCACATCGGCGCCCAGTGCGTCGAACACCGGCTTGGCCACCGAGGATGCCGAGCCGTTGGCGCAATCGATGCCGATCTTGACGCCCTGCAGCGAAAAGTTCGCGCTGGCGATGAGCGAAGCAATGTAGCGGTTGCGACCCTGCATGTAGTCCACCGTGGCGCCGATGTGGTTGCCCGTTGCCAGCGGCACCTCGCTCTTGCCATCGATGCAGTCCTCAATGAGCTCCAGCACGTCCTCGTCCATCTTAAAGCCGTCGCTGTTGACGAGCTTAATGCCGTTATCGCAAAACGGGTTGTGGCTCGCGCTGATCATGATGCCGCAATCGAAGCAGCCCTCCACGGTCTGATGCGCCACGCCCGGCGTCGGGATCACGTGCAGCATGTAGGCGTCCGCGCCGCTCGCGACCAGGCCGCTCACCAGCGCCGCCTCGAACATATAGCTCGAGCGACGCGTGTCCTTGCCCACGATCACGCGCGCCTTGGCCCCGCGGTTGGCGCCGTAATACCAGCCCACAAAGCGGCCGATCTTATAAGCGTGCTCTACCGTCAGCCCAACGTTGGCCTCACCGCGAAAGCCGTCGGTGCCAAAGTACTTCATGCGCTCTCCTTACAAAATAGGGGCGGACAGATTGCCTGTCCGCCCCAAAATGGTACTCGATTATCTGCACTACCAGAAAAACCCTACGCCGACGCGCTGTCGCGAGCCGCCTGGCATGTAGGAGTCTGACGCAGCGTAAGCGGCTTGTCCCCCGCCTCGGCCGACGTGGTCAGCGTATACGTGATCGTCGTCGTCTCGCCAGCATGCAGGTCAACGGTTCCTGAATAGCAGGGAACTCCGTGCCAAGTGGCAGCGAACAGTCCAAACTGAGTCCCCTCGACGGTTAGATCGGTAATGCTGCCGCCTGTCGGCGCAAACAGTGATACATACAAGCGCTCATCGTCACGCGAGGTCCCAGGCGCACTGGCCGCTACGTAGTCGGGCAGCTTACCTGCCTCCTCCTGCGTCATGATGTTCGTCAGGGTAACGGTGATGCGATACGAGCAAGCGCCGTCGCCGTTCTTCACGCCCTGACCAATCTGCGTATCGGCGTTCAGATACCAGTCGAGCTTGGAGAAGCTCAGGTTGTTAAAGTAGACACCAGCAACGGGATCTTCACTCGGGTCATCCGGATCGGGCAGTGAGGCGTCGATGTTCATCTCCTTGATAGCGTTCTGCTCGTCATCGTTTTTCATCCACGCGATCAGGCGGCCCTCTTCGGCACCGCGCTCAACGGCGCTGACAAGGTTCGCAACATCGACGTCGCCGATACCGCCAAGGATCTTGTCAAAGGCAGCGCTGGCGACGGATGCAAAGATGCCGTCCGACTCCTCGACCGGATAGTTCCAGTACACATCATGCATAAGCACCTTCGCCGCGTTAGTACCGTCAACGACTGTACCGTCGGGCAGTGAAACATTACCCACGAGACCCAACAGATACTGCAGGAATACCGGATCGATACCAATGACGCCATCGACGTCCTGACCATATTCAGACTTCCACAGCGCGGCGACACGCTGCGAATTACGGGGCCAGTCGGGCGAATAGGTGTTGCCCGAGATGTATAGGTTGCTGTGGTCACCAAACAGCGTCTCATCTTCTTCGTCGACGCTCTCAACCGCCTCGTCTTTGCTGCGCGCAATGCAGGGAACAAACTCGCCAATCGACATCTGGCCGTCAGTGACCGAAATCAGGCCCTGCGAACCGCCAAAGCCGCCGCAAGCACGAATCTCGACGTTGTTCATGGCGTACATAAGGTAGTTGCGCGTCTGGCCGTTGGCGCCGAGCATCTGGGGGAGGACGGGGGCGACCTTCTCCGCCGCGTCAACCGCGCCGTTGAGGGTGGCAAAGCCGTCCTTGGCCTTATCGACCAGCTCGGTCACCTGGGAAATATGAGTATCGCCAATGCCCTGGATCTTCTCGTTGGCGCTCTTGAACACCTTCGAGCTGCTGGAAAGCGAATCGGCAACGGCCTGCAGCGCGGACACGTTAATCATGCCGTCCTGGAACAACTTGCCGGGCGTGGCCTGCGAAAGGTTGTCGGCCATGGGAACCAGCGCGTTGCTCGAGACATCGGACAGGGCATCAATCATGGTGCGGGCTGCGTTGATGTCACTGCCATACACCGGGATAAACGAAGCCGCCGTCCACAGCGGGCTCGAAGTCTCCGCCTTCATGCTGTCGCAGAGTTCATCGATCTTCTTCGCGTCGTCAGGCAGCGTCGAAAAATCGCCCGACGTGACCTTGTCCTTAAGGCCACCGACGATCTCGACAGCCTCCTTCGCTTCGCTCTTTACGGTCTTTGCCGAGTTAAGCAGCATAAAGCCGCTTGCGCCAAGCGCAACGAGAAGCACCGCGACTACAGCGGCAATAATGGCGCCGGTGTGACGCTTTTTGCGCTCGCCCTTGCGATGGCGATGACGGACCAGACCGTCAGAGGTCGAACTCGACGAAGCGTCGCTACCGTAGTTCAAGCCAAAATCGTAATAATCTTCCTTGGAACCCGAGCCCGCAAACTCGGCACCGCTATCATCCAGGCGGGCGAACGTGCCAGTCTCGGAGGCGCCAGTGTAGATCGTGCCAAGGTTACCCGTAAGCCCCGCGCCACCGGCAGAGGGAGTATTGTTGTCGGCCTTGCCGGCATTAACGTTGCCGGCGGCATTCGCGGCGTTGGCAGCACCTGCGTTGTTCGCAGGTGCCGAAGGAGCCCCGCTCGGCTGCGATGCGGAGGTTGCACCGCCCGCAAAGACATTCCCTCTTGCACGGCCGGTCTTTTTTGCCTTTTGAGACTGCTCGTACAGAGCGGTAAACATCGCCGTCTCGCCCGGGGACACGCGCTTACCGGAGCCGCCCTGTCCAGCGTCGCCCGGCGTGCCGGCCTTACCAGCCCCGTTCGGACGCGGCGGAACTGCAGGACGGCCGCTATCGCTGCCCTTAAAGTGATTACCAGCCATAAAGAAATCCTCGCAATTGAGTCGCAATGAAAAAGTCCATAACGTTACTAGTTTATGGCATTTTGAGCATCGACAGCTAAACTCCAGACACGGACATCAATTGGCGAAAATGCGGCACAACACCTTTTCTGTCTTGGCGGCGGCGTCAACTACACCGTAAGGAACATCATCACGATGATCATGGCAAAGCCGATAAGGTCGGTCGGCAAAAACACCGTGCCCAGCATAACGGCGCTGGTGATGGTCGCCGAAACCGGCTCCACAGTTCCGATGAGGCTCGCACGCACCGAGCCGATGTCCTTAACGCCCTGCATATAGAGCATGTAAGCAAAAAACGAGCCGATAACCACGAACACCGCGAGCGCCTCGATACCAGCGGCATCGAGCGCCGGCATATGCGCCCAGGGCTGCACGAAGACACATGAGACCACGCCCGCCGTGAGCATTGCCGAGCCCGTGACGATGGGGCTACCGTATTCGGGCAGGATCTTGGCGGGAATCACCGCCATACACGCGGCGCTGACCGCACACATAAGACCTGCTGCCAGGCCAAGCGGCGAGATATTCAGGCTGGTAGGGTCGCCGCCGGTGGCAATTAAAAAGGTTCCACCCAGAGCCAGGCCAATGCCGATGACTTCGCGAGTACGCGGCATGCGGCGATCGGTCACGCAGGCGTAGCCCATGATGATAACGAGCTGCAGGCACTGGAGCACCGTCGCGGTTCCGGCGTTCGTCAGGCGCACGGCCGAAAGATAGCAAAACTGGTTGAACAGCAGGCCAAAGGCAGTAAAGAGCAGCAGCTGCTTGCGATCGGCGGGTGTGGTCCAGAGCTTAATCAGGCGCTCGCGGTCGCGCGTAACAACCACGGCCATAAAGAGTAGACCGGCGAGAATCTGACGCACGCTCATAAGCCACAAGGTGTCGACGTGGTAGGTATCGAACAGAAAGCTCGCGCTGGTGCCCGAGAAGCCCCAAAACGAACCGCCCACCAGCGTAGCCAAGACGCCCGTGATCATCTTGCGCGACGACGCATCGTTAAGGCGCTCGCGCCAGGCGCGGCGGGTGCTACGGCTGAGCTCGTCGGTGCCCTCGGGCACATCAATGTTCGATATATCGGTCATCGGCACCGAAGCCCCTGCGCCTTCGACCTGCTCGACACACTCTTTGCTCATTCCACTCCCCCGAAACAGCCTGGAAACAATTCGGCTTACCTTACCACGGCGAAGGCACCAGCTGGAGGCTTGTCCGCTTATCGGTAGGACAATTCCGCAGGCGTCTTTCCATAGCTCGATACCGCAATGGCCTTGCATTATGCGACAGCCAAATCGCGGCAGCAGGCTCTTTTGAAATGGATACGACAAAGCCCCCGAATTCCACAATGTAAGCGATTTTAAAAATGTTCTTGCCACCGAGTTCAGGCTCCGTTATATTATCCCTTGCGCGCTTGCGCACCCTTGATCGGGCGTTTAGCTCAGGGGGAGAGCGCTTCCCTGACACGGAAGAGGTCAGAAGTTCAAATCTTCTAACGCCCACCAAATGTTCGCAGCTCAGAGGCTATGTCCTCTGGGCTGTTTTGTTTTATGTCGCCAAATCAGCTGGCAGCTCCAACCGCCCAACTAGCCAAAAGCCGACCATCTACTTGCCGATCTATCCATCGGCATAACCAATCAGTCCGCACCGCAACTTCTCAGCAAAACGCCGCGATGTCTGCGCCCTGCGGTATCCTTGGGCCACTTGCACCTGCAGCACCAAGGAGCCGCCATGCGCACCGAGCTCGATGTCCCCTTTTCGCACAAAGAAGAAGCCAAGGCGCTGGGCGCCAAATGGGACCGGACCAAGAAGATCTGGTATGTACCCAGCGGCGTCAACCCCGAGCCCTTTGCCGAGTGGCTGCCCGGTGTTGACCGATCCGACCCCTCAGCGCCGTATATATATCTAGTACTGGGCAAGCGCGAGTGCTGGAAGTGTCACAAAGAGACCTCGGTCGCGGCCTTCGGCATTCCCTATCGAACCGATAACGACGAGAGCATCGCCATCGCGCACGCGCCCAACGAAGCCAGGTACATTGCCATCGACACGGCCAACGCCAACGCACTCGCCATCGTGCCCGCTCTTGGCTGCGTGCCGGGCGAGATCCGCGACTACCTTCATAAGCGCTGCGGCTACAAGCCCGTAGGCGCGCGAGCCTCCAAAGCCCCGTCGCTCGGCAACACGTGCACCAGTTGCGACGCGCTGCAAGGCAGCCGCTATCTGTTCGAGGAGCCCTCGTCCCCGTTTGCCCTCACTGCCATCAACAAGCTGCCGGCACTGGAGTTTATACGCGTCGAAGTTGCCGGCGTCTTTGGCGTCCCGGCCACGCGTACCGACTTTGACCAGGCGCTCTTTACCTGGGCACGCGACCATCACGCCGAGTTCCACAAGCAACTCGGTGAGGGGATTTATTTGTAGAGGCAAAAGACACTCACAGCCAACTCCTCCGCATCACCTATCCCTCGTCGCCGGCGTCGTACACGATATCGAGGCCACAAACAGGGCATTTCTCCGGATACACCGGCATATGAACGCCTGTCCGTTTTCTCACTTCGTCGCTGAGTCTGTCGCGCGCATCGATAAACCGAATGTCGAGACACGGTATTTGCGAGCCGCAGCAAGGGCAGGTGACGACAAACGACCCGCAATCAACCTCTACGCTCGGAAACATATTGTTGTCTATAAGGGCACACGGCAGTTTTCCGTACTTCCCCATCGCAATATCGCCTCGCCAGCTCATACACGCTCCCCTCTCGCTATACAAATCAGGAAGAGCATGCACCGGCGGGCGGGCGCGAGATTGCATCGCCACGCGATCCGATCAAACAACACGATCGTCAAAGAATGCCAAAGCCAAATACGCTAATACGGCAGAAGCCCCGCCTTTTCACGCTTCTTTTCCGAGCGATCGAACTCAATGCGATGGGCCTCAAGAAACACCGTATCGGGTCGCCACTGACGCTCATTCGGCTGCCTTAGCGTCGCACCCGCAAAGGAAGCGTAGTCGGTCTTATCCAGCAGGTACGATCCGCACAGCCGATATTCGCCGCAAACAGGCTCAAACGAAATCAGGTGAGCATCAAATAGGGAATGAAGATCGCGCCAAAGCAGAATACCGTTGCTGGCAACCTGCGATTTGGGTCCCGAGTAATTCTCGATATGTGCAGCCTCCAGAGCTTCGCTGACGCCGCAGTCCGACACCGCGCAACGGCCATCATAGGCGGCAACGAGCTGCTTGCGGAACCATTGCTGCCCCAATCGCTCGCGCCTTAACGCATAGCGGACCTTTTCGTCGTCGGTCACACCCTGTCCGGCAAACTCAATATCGACGGGTATGTGCTTCAGATAACTCATGTCGGGCGCAAAACGAGGGTCCGGTCCGCCTTTATGAACAGGACCGTGCAGAACAAACCATCCGTTTTCGGGCTCGAACCGCTCAACAAACGCAAGGCCGAGCACCTTATAGCCCACCTCGGTTGCAAATATGACTCCGACCGGGACGCCACATTCCATGCAGTTGAGCATTTTACGGTTGTAATTCTGGTCTCGAGAACCAACGGCGCCTGGCGCTTGGACCGAATACTTAATGACCCACGTACCGTCATCCAAATAGAGCGGAGGCACATCGGTGTAGAAGCTCTTTTTAGAGTTATGGACCGAAAGCGCAAAGATCTTATTGGGATCTTGCTTCACCCGATCCTGGCCCGGCCAGAAGATCCCTGAATCCCGCGTTACGGGAAAGAAGTCCGAGCCAATTCTCAAACGGTACTGATACTGAGGGCTATCTTCCTTGGTGTGGTGCGGAAGGCTGGTCCAAACGCCGCCGCGCTGTTCCTCACCCAGAAACCACTCCCATGCCTCAACGTATTCGGAAGGCACGAGACTGCAGGCGCGGTCATAGCTTGGTCCATCCATCAACGGAACAGCAAGGTCAATGTCGTTCATCGCCAGCACCTACAACCATACGAACGCGAGTCATGCCCCTCAATAATATGGCCGAGAGTCAATTATTACGAGATCTCATTCCGCGATCGGCACATCGTTGATGCTCTCGGTTTGCCGCTGGCGTGCTTGTACCCCGCTACCCCACTCCCCTGTATACTGATGTAGCACGTGTTTCGTCCGGGCCTGTTGGGCCGGATTGTTCATGGGAGGGTCTTATGGCTGCTTCGAATCCGCCTAAGGGGAGCGTTTCTTCTTCGTCCATCAAGCCGGTTACGCGCAAGGCCGTGCGTTGCCAGCGCGAGGTCGCTTGGCTTGTCACGCAGGCGGCGGGCAGGCTCGTGGCGACCACTCAGGACGTCAACGCGCCTACGCCGAGCTTTGTGCTGGCAGCGGCGCTGGATTTTGTGCGCCAATTGGAGCTTGCCGCACAGGATGCCAGCGGCCACCTCGACTACCAGAATGTTATGGCGCCCGACCTGCAAACGTTCTGCCACATGGCCAAGTTGCCCGCCGCGCCCAATGCGCTTTCGGACGCAGGCTACATGTTTACGCTTTCGGGCGCGGACCTTATCCGCGACATCTATACATACTGCAGCGAGCTCGCCGAGCGCCATGTCTTTGACGCGGCTGAAGTCAAACCGGGATATGTCATCAAGCTGGTTCTTAGGCTGTTCTTGATGGACGGGTTCGCGGCCATGCCGGCGTAAGCCGAGTCTTTAGCATCACCGTCAACTGGGCAACAACCGCTTAACCTTAGTGGGCGCCAATCGAGAGTCGATTATTGGGTCGCCTCGTCCGCTAACGCATTTATTCCACGCGCTCCAACAGTCGATACTTGCGGTTGCGGCTCGTCGCCGGCGCCGTGGGCTCAAGCTCGCCTTGAGCAATGAGCGCGTTGACGCGCGACCTAACCTGGGAAATTGTGAGCCCCGTGCGCTCTGCCAGCTCACGCGTCCCCAGCTCGCCGTAATGTTTGAGTGCCGTCACAATTAAGCCCCCGCCATGATCGACCGGCTCGATCTTTGAACGGTAAAGTACGACCTTGAACCGATCGAACCCCGGGCAGAACAGGGGCTCGGCCAGACCATGCGCGCGCATGGCATCGATCATCATCGGGATGCCCGAGCCATTGCCCTCAGCCGGCGAACCTGCGCCATCCGGCAGCGGGACAATCGACATGAGTTTCACGAGCGTCGCGTTACGGCATCGGGAGCTGCCGTCAAACAAGTTCTCGCGAGTCTTTCCCCCGTATAGGCCGCCGGGGTTCGTCACCTCGATACGGTCATCAAAGACGTCAACAGCGATCGACTGCCCACAGAACCGATCTCCGTATTCTCGGTGGATTACGGCGTTGGCGATTGCCTCGCGCAGGACCTCCTCGGGAATCTCCAGCGAGTCGACACGCGAGACGCCTTGGATCGTCGAGGTTCGCCGCAAATTCTTGGCGATTGCCGCGACGGCATCCGAGATCATTTCGCCCAACGTTCCCTCGCAGATCGTACGGTCCATGAACCTCAACGACCCCGCCGCGCCCTTCTGCGTTCCGGCATAGACCGCCACATCGATAAAGAGCTTGGGATAGAACTGCTGAGGATAGGCACCCGCAGCCAGGAGTCCGGCCTTAGTGACATTGCCCTGGGAGTCGAGGAAATTCAGGCGCTCCAGCTTCGTTTTCTTGTCCGGCGCGCCGCGCATCGCACGAGGTGTCAGTGAGAAAGCACGCTCTATCGTGCGGTCGACCAGGGCCTCGTCAAGATCGCCTGCGACCGCGCCGGGCACTGCATCGCGATCACTGGGGCTCGCCCGTTCATACGATGACAAGGACAGGACCTCGGTCGACGAGAGCGGAACATCTTTTTCATCGATGCGTTTGTAGCTGCCGCCTTGAGCGCCCCGCTCTATGACATAACAAGGCTTGCTCGACGGGTCGAGCTCCTCAATCGTGATGACCAGAACCACGGTGCCCTGGAGCTCCACGCGCTCAATAGTGTATTTGGGCGGATTGGCCAGTTTTCCGCGCCCGCCGGCATCACCCATGCCCGCCACGAATTGGTTGAGCACCTTCTCGGTCTCAAAGTTCTCAACCGGGACAAAGCCCGCGCGCTCGCTCACGCCGAGCACGATAATTCCGCCAGCGGTATTCGCGAATGCGCTAACCGTTTCCCATACGTCGCGGGAAAGCGTCGTGGCGCTCTCCTTGACCTCGACGTTAAGATCGTCCGAGCCCATGCGCCTTAAAGACTCGAGCAGACCGGTCAGCTCGTTTTCGTTCATCTGCATGTCCTTTCGCTCGGCCCGGCGGAGAATGCCGCGAATAGATTTCCTTCGTCTCTCAGTTATCTCTCGTAATTATCTCTCACCTTTCTGCTATCTCTCATATTAGAGATAAGTGAGAGATGAAAGATAAGATATCTGCCATTTGTTTCATTTAAACATGTTTTTGCTGGTAGAACAATCAATATTTGAAATAACGCTTCGCTATCTATCTCTTTACGGCACCGCTATCTCTCGTAATTATCTCTCGGTTTTCTCTTTATCTCTCGTCTTACAGATGAGTGAGAGACGAGAGATGCGTGAGTGATGCATGGGCGTGGCTTATTGGACGGTCGGAAAATCCGTCAAACAAAAAACGGGGCCGGCCTTACGCCGAGCCCCGTTTTCAAACGGTCAGTTAGTTATCCAACGCGCGAGCATAGCAGTCAACATTACGCTGCTGCGAACACTCCCAAGCCCGTTCCGATGATGCAGATCGCAAAGATGCCCAAGATGATCCAAATGGTCTTGACGCCCTTTTTGTAGAGGGCGACGCAGGCAAAGGTTGCCAGCAAGGGCAGCAGACCGGGGAAGATCGAATCGAACAGATCCTGCAGGACAATCTCCGAACCACCCACGTCAAAGGTCAAAGCAGTGGACAGTGAGACCTGTGCCGCAATCATGGCGCCAATGACGGTCATTCCGAGGACACCGGCAGCATGCGTCATGCGAGACATAAGGTTGTTCTCTTCGGACTGCTGCAGGAACTTGGTTCCCAGGTCGTATCCCAGATGGGCGGCGACGATACGCGTTGCAAAGTTAATCACGGAGTAGATGAGCGCGTACACGATGGGGCCGAGCGGGTTGCCCGTCGACGCGATGCCAATACCAATGCCGGCGGCGACCACGCGGAACGTACCCCAGTAGAACGAATCGCCAATGCCGGAAAGCGGTCCCATGAGGCCGACCTTCATGGCGTTAATCGAGGACGTGTCGAAGTTCTTATCGGCAGCCGCCTGCTCTTCCATCGAAACCGTAAGGCCGGCTACAAACGGAAGCACATGAGGCGTGATGTTAAAGAACTCGGTATGGCGATCAAGCGCCGCATAGTAATCGTCGTCGTTGGGATAGATCTTTCGCAGGGGCTTCTGAATGGTGTACATGAAGCCCATTGCCATCATCTTGTCGTACGACTGCGAGCACTGGCTCGTAAACTGGCGAAGGAACATGCTCCGATACATATCGGGAGTCATAATCGCGTCCTTCTTGGCCTCTTTGAGATCGGTGTTCTGGGTAGCCATTAGAAGTCCTCCTCTTCATCCTCGGCAACCGCCTGCGGACCGGCCGAGCCCTCGCGGAAGGCCAGGAGCAGCGCGACGCAGATAGCGGCAGCGGCAACACCGACAACGTCCATCTTGAGGTAGATGACCATAATGAATCCCAGGAACAGCCAGGGAAGAAGCTTGTTGTCGCCCATGGTCCTAATAAGAAGAGCGAAGCCGATGCAGACCATGACGCCGGACGCAACGTTGAGGCCGTCCATCACAAACTGCGGAATAGCGTTAAGCGCATTGTTGATGAGGTCGGCACCAAAGAACAGCGAGCAAAACACCAGCAGTGCAGACGGAATGCCAATCGACAGCGGCACGATGGTCAGATGGTACAGATTCGCCTTGGCAAGATCACGATTTGCCAGAGCGGTCTCGATCTTCTTGCAGGCAAAGGCACCCGGAACGGCGTAGCAGAAGTTGCGCCACACCTGAAGGAAGACGGAGACGGGAAGGGCGAGTGCGACGGCAGTTGCCGTGCCCGTACCCGTAATGACGGCAAACGCGCAGCCAAGCACGCCGGAAGCATAGACCTCGGGAGGAACCGCCGCGCCGACCATGATGGCGCCCATGAACATGGACTCCAAAGCAGCGCCGACGATAACGCCCTGCTGGACATCGCCAAGGATCAAGCCGACAAACAGGCTCGTAAACAGCGGACGACCAAGCATCGTAATGCCAAATAATTGCTCGTCCATGGACGCAATAAATGCGACCAGTGCAACTAGAAGATACTGGACAACCATTTCGATCAACCCCAGAAACAGGTCTGCAGGCGAGGCGTTCTGCGCAGCTCGCCTGCAGACAACCGCAGCAATTTGAGAGGATTAGTAGTTCATCTGGTGATAGTAACGACGCGTGGTGAGCGGGTGGTTACGGACGTGCTCGAGATGGCAGCTCAGACGCTCGGTGATGGTGTAGGTGACCATCGGGGAGACGATCTTGCGGAACTCGGGGTCGCTGAACGGCAGCTCGACCTCGGCGGTGTCGAACTTGTTCACGCGGACATGGACGCCCTTCTCGTCGGCGAGCATGTGGGTGAAGTTGTCCACGCGGTCCATGAGCTTACGGGTGTCGTCCTCGCCGTAGAGCATGATGAGGCTCGTGCCCTCCTCGCACAGCTCGATGGTGCCGTGGAAGAACTCGGCGGCGTGGATGGACTTGGTCTTGATCCACTGCATCTCCTCGAGAATGCACATGGCGTAGTCGTAGGCCTCACCCCAGAGCATGCCGGAGCCGATCACCATGTGGTAGTCGGTGTCCTTGAAGTCCTCGGCCATGGTGGCGCAGCGCTCGTCCTGGGCGTCCTTGGCCTTGATGAGGTACGGGGCGATGTTGCCGAACTCCTCCATGAAGGTGTCGTACTTGGGGAAGGCGCCGGCGTTCTTGAGGAAGCGGGCGACCAGCGTGATCTGGTAGGTGTAGATGGCCTCGCACAGAACGTCGTCCTCGGCGAAGCTGAAGAACTTGTAATCGGCGTACTCGGTGGCCGGGGTGTTGTCGTTGGAGACGTACATCAGCGTGCGGGCGCCCTGCTCCTGGCAGAACTTGGCGGCCTCGATGATCTCGGGGGTGGTGCCGGTACGGGTGGAGAAGACGCAGACCGAGTCCTTGTTGAAGGTCTTGGGCGGGCATGCGAGGAACTCAGCGGCAATCTCGCAGTGGACGTCGACGTCGGCCGTGGTGGTCTCGACCCAATACTTCATCGGGAGCGTGTGGGCCCAGGTGCCGCCGCAGCCGATGAAGAAGATGTTGGAATAACCCTGCTCGCAGACCTTGTCCACGGCAGCCTCAATCTGAGGACGGAGAGCGAGGGCATCGCTCACAACCTTCTCGTAACGAGGCTCATCGAAATTGAACATCCCTTACTCCTAACTCACTTGGATGAACCCTTCATTCATCCCATGACGTTATAATACTTTATATAACTAACTATGCAAGAACTATTTCAGATTTTTTTGATTTTTCTTTAATAAAAAGCCCGCCGATCAAATGATCGACGGGCATAAGAAAGGAGGACCTAGTTAATAAATGCCAGACAATGGCATGTTTCCAGCTAGAAAACGTCCTTGGCAAGTACCTTTGAGTCATTGGGAACCTGACGGATTTCGATAACCACGCCATCGTTCACAAGCTCTTGGATATGCTCGGCATCGGTTTCGGTCGCAAAGATCGCGGGGGTCGGATGAAGCGTGGTCTCGGGAGACTTTCGAGTTCCGCCCAGATTGATCTCCTTGATGTCTTTGCAACCCTTAGCAAGGCGATAGGCATCCTCGATCGTCTCGACAATGATAAACAGCGAATACTTGTCGGTGACGCCGCTGTTGAGCGCCTCGATAGCAGCGTTTACGTCTTTTATGACGAGCTTCACGCCGTTGGGGCGGGCGAGCCTCAAAGCGGCTTTTCTCATGTCGTCTTTTGCCACGGCATCGCTGGCACACAGGATGCAATCGACATCCAGCGCATGCGTCCAAGACATGGCGACCTGGCCGTGAATCAATCGGTAATCGACCCTCGTAAGCTTAATCATCAAAATCATCTCCGCACGTAATAAAGGTAATGACAGGCGTGGCCCTTAGCTAGGGCTCGAACCAGAACTAACTAGAACTCTTCTTCTTCGACATCGGCAAGCATGTCCGCCGCCTCACAAAGCATGATAAACGAACGTGATCCCTCGACCGCAGCTTTGGCCTTGTCCGCATCCAGGGAGTCCAGCTGTGTAGCCATTTCCACCAGCAGCGGCAAGTTCATTCCGGTGATCAACGTAAACGATCCGGCGGTCTGCCTCTGAATGAATTCGTTGTTTACGGAACCGCCAAAGATGTCAGTTACGACAAACCACGTGTCGGCCGGATCCTTTGACTCCATCCAAGCATCGATAAGCGCTGCGACATCCCTCGTGTCGTCATCGACATAGGCGCACAGACACTCGATTCGGTCGTTGGCGCCCATCAGGATCTCGAGAGAGCTCTTCATACCTTGGGCGAGATAACCATGACTCGCTAGCAATATCTTATTCATAGTTCTCCAATATCAATAAGACGTACTATATTGTCATAACAAAGTATATTAGCAATCTACCCTACGCGGTGTGTCTATTTTCCAAATCCGCGAACGGTAGCAATTGGTCGGTAAATTGACCAATCTATCTCTAATTTACAAATAGAACTTCAGTCGCTCGGTGCAGTACACCTGACGGGAGATGAAAAGCGGCTCGCCGCTTGGAGCATAACGTCTATCGACAAACAGAAGCAGCGGAGAGTCCAGCTCCACGTTAAGGTATGCCGCCTCGAGCTCGCTCGCATAGCAGACCTCGAGCGTACGCGTATTGGGGCCCATCTTGATCCCCTGGCGATCGAGTACCGCCATCAGCGAATCCTCGAGGGATTCATGCTCCAAAAAAGAAAGCGCAGCGGAATAGCTATTGGTTTCCAGCATCGTGGGCTTGTCATCCACAAGGCGCAGACGACGACTACGCAATACCTTTTGGGTATCGTCTACGCCCAGGAACTTCGCGTCTCGCAGGCTTGGGAAGTCCCAGCCCATTGCGAGAACCCTGGTAGACGCCTGCTTGCCCGCAAGCTGGCACGAATGGGTAAAGCTCTCACGGTCGTCCGCGGCATACATCTGTGTGTCCGACGAAACGAACGTGCCCTTGCCGCGGGCCCTCTCAACAAGCCCAGCATCTTCCATTTCTTTAATTGCGGAGCGAACCGTTATTCGGCTCACGCCAAATTGCTCGATGAGCTCCGCCTCGGTCGGAAGCTTATCTCCCGGGCGGTACGTGCCGTTGGCGATCGAATCAGAAAGCGCACGGACAATCTGTTTGTACAGGGGGACAACGCTATTTGCTTCAACCATATCAACCATACCTTTGCAAGGAATCAGCAGTTTATAGATAGATATCTTATATTGTATTAGAACTTTTTAGGAGTCCATATATTTCCTAAATGATTCGGTAAACGGGGTGTTATTTCACTTTAGCGGGGTGCAGCGGCTACCCGCGGCATTCGTTATCACCTAGCTAGGCTAGTCCACCCACATCGTCTCCAGTTCGCTGCAGAGCCGCGGCCCCATATGGGTATACTCACGAGAATTCGACTCGATTCGCCCCCGCTGGGGCGTCAAAGGAGACTACATATGTCCACTACCTCAACCGACCCGCGCGCCGCTGCTGCCGCGCTGCTGGTGCCCGGCACCACCTGCCACGGCTTTGCCGTCGAGCGCTGCGAGACCGTGCCCGAGCTCGACTCGGACGCCTACGTGCTGCGCCACACTGCCTCGGACGCTCGCCTGCTGTACCTGGCGTGCGACGACGAAAACAAGGCCTTTGCCATTGGCTTTAAGACGCCGCCGGCCGATTCCACCGGCGTGTTCCATATTCTTGAGCACTCGGTGCTGTGCGGATCGGCCAAGTTCCCCGTCAAGGAGCCATTCGTCGATCTGATCAAGAGCTCCATGCAGACGTTCCTCAACGCCATGACCTACCCCGACAAAACCATCTACCCCGTTGCCACCACCAACGAACAGGATCTGTACAACCTGATGGACGTGTACCTGGACGCGGTGTTCAACCCGGCCATCTACACCAAGCCCACCATTTTTGAGCAGGAGGGCTGGCACTACGAGCTGGACCTGCCGGAGGGCGCCGAGAGCGAGGGCAGCTCCGAGAGCCTGCGCGAGGGCACGCTGCGCTATAACGGCGTGGTGTTCAACGAGATGAAGGGCGCGCTGTCCGATCCCATGAGCGTGCTGGATGACGCCGTCAACGCCGCGCTCTATCCCGACACCGCCTATGCGCACGAGAGCGGCGGCGACCCGCGCGCGATTCCCGCGCTCACCTACGAGCAGTTCCTGGATACGCACGCGCGCCACTACAATCCTTCCAACTCCTACATTACGCTCTACGGCGACCTGGACGTGGACCGCGCGCTGGCCTTTTTGGACGAGTGCTATCTGTCGCAGCCGAGTGCCGCGAGCCGCCGCATGG
>CABSMK010000015.1 GCA_902478825.1 uncultured Collinsella sp. | reverse complement strand
CAAACTGACCTGTTCTGCGAGATTGATGACCGCGGAGCACAATCCAGCGACCGCCGCGACCTCTCCGTCGCCATCGACGCCGTCCGAGACAAGTTCGGCGACACCGCCCTATCCTTCGGCCGCCAATCCCGCTTCAACGATTAACCGCCTTTGGGTAAAAAGAAAGCCGGGCAGCTGCAGGTAGTGCAACTGCCCGGCGAACGGTAAAGGGTAGTTCAAGAGAAGCCCCGGCCCAAATAAGGTCCTAGAGGAGGTTGAGGGGGAGCTGGGGAGCGTCGCCCCAGAGCTTCTCCAGACGGTAGAAGTCGCGTGCCTCGGGGGTGAAGACGTGAACGACGACCGAGCCGTAGTCCATGAGCATCCAGGTCTTCTGCTCGCGGCCCTCGATGGAGAACGGGTGCTCACCGCAAGCCTCGGCGACCTTCTCCTCGATCTCGTCGACAATCGAATCGACCTGACGGTTATTGGTACCGGTGGCGAGCACAAAGTAGTCGCACACGTCGGAGAGCTCGGTCAGATCGAGCACCTGCACGTCCTCGCCCTTCTTGTCGTAGGCGGCCTGCGCGGCGGCGCGGGCGACATCCTCGGCGGCGACACCGCTCGCGGAAAGCGAGGCGGCAGTGCGGTCGGACGTGGCAACGAAGCTCTTGTGCTCCACACCTTCAAGAATCTGGTCGTCGGTCATGGTCTCGTCGGCCATGGAATACCTCTTTCTAGACGCACCCGAGCTAGCGCAGCTGGGCGTAATGGTTGTAAATCGTAATAGCCGTGGGATAAAGATAGCGCCCGGACTGGATCACATAGACCAGACCCTGTGCAAAACAGGAGAAGAACAACTCGTCAAGCGTCGACTCCCCCACCATCTTGCGCAGCGCGTGGGCATAATCACCATGGCGGTTGGGTTCGATGGCATCGGCAACAAAGACCACCATATCGAGCGGCGTCATGTCGCAGGCGCCCACGGTGTGACGGTCGACAGCCTGAAAGACCGCCGGCGACAGCTCGGGAAAAAGCTGCGGAAGCTCATAGGCGGCGACAGGACCATGCAAAAGCGGCGTCGCGGTAGACGGAGAGCCGGCAATCTTAATGCCATAATGCAGAGCGCGCGTGACCAGCTCGTCGTCGGAGAGCACCTTATCCCAGTCGTGGATCAGACCGGCGGCAGCGGCATCAAAGCGATCGACGCCATACACCTCGGCTAGGTGCAGCGCAGTCTCGGCAACCCCGAGCGAATGAACGTAGCGCTTACGTTTATCCTTCATGCGCACATCGAGCAACTCGTGGATACGCGTCAACAGTGCGCGCTCGTCGCCCTCAAACTGATCTTCTACCGACAACGTTCTCCCCCATCAATCAAAATCGTCTTGCCCAAGATCGGCATACAGGCCGCGTTTACGGATATAGCCGAGCACGGACTCGCTCGTAAGATAGCGCACGCTCATGCCGCGGGCAACCCGCTTGCGAATGTTGGTCGAGCTAATCGCCAGTGCCGGAATCTGGATATAGCGCACGTCGAATGGCAACCCCGATTCCTTAATCCGCGCCCGGGCCGTATCGATGTCAAAGCCGGGACGTGTCGCAGCAATAAAGGTTGCCAGTTCGGCAATCTCATCAGCATTGTGCCAGGTCACAATATCGATAATCGCATCGGCGCCCGTAATAAAGTAGAGCTTCACCTGTGGCGGGTAAAACTCGCGAAGGGCACGCAGCGTATCGGCTGTATAGGTGACACCGGCACGGTCGATCTCGAAACGACTCGCCAAAAAAGCCGGATTCGCAGCGGTGGCGAGGACCGTCATGGCATAACGGTCCTCGGCAGGTGTCACCGGTTTGTCGAGCTTAAAGGCGGGAGAGCCGGCCGGCATAAAAAGCACAGCGTCCAAGTCGAGCGACTCGCGAGCCTGCTCGGCGGTAACCAAGTGCCCGTAATGAATCGGGTCAAAGGTGCCGCCCATAATGCCAAGCCGAAACTCGTGCCCATCCTTGATGGGCAGCTCGGGCAATCCGATTCCACCGCGCAGCGACATGGCCTACTCGCCCTCCGGGGTCTCGGCATCGTCCGCGACTTCTGCCGCATCGACAACCTTGACGCCCTCGTCCGCAGCATCGGCTACGTCAATAACCTCAACGCCTTCGTCCTCAAGCTCCTCCTCGTACTCCGAGAAGTCCTCGGCGCCCTCAAAGTCAAAGGCGCGCTGGCAAATGCGGACCTCGTCGCCGGCACGGCAGCCGGCCTTCTCGAGCGCGTCGTCAACACCCATGCGCGCAAACTTATGCTGCAGGTAGATAACGGCCTCCTCGTTTTCCCAGTCGGTCTGGATAACCATGCGCTCGATGGCACGACCGACCACGCGGAAGGCACCGGGCTCTTCCTGGACAATGCGGAAACGCTTCTCGCGCTGCAGGCGGCGGCGCTCCCACTCATCGTCGCGCAGGTCAACCGGCTCATCGGAGACGGCCAACTCGGCGCGCAGCTTAGCCACCTGCTCGCCCACGGCAAGCATCAGCGTGTTGAGGCCGGCGCCCGTCACAGCAGACACGGCAAAGAACATATGTCCATCGTCGAGCGCGGCGCGTTTGAGGTCGGCAATCTTGTCGGCCGTGCCCGGCGCGTCGCACTTGTTGGCGACGACGATCTGCGGGCGCTCCGAAAGCTCGGCGCCATACTGCTCGAGCTCGCGGTTGATGATGCGATAGTCCTCGACCGGATCGCGATCCTCAAAACCGCCCGTCATATCGACGACATGCATGATGAGTGCCGTGCGCTCGATGTGGCGCAGGAACTGATGGCCCAGGCCACGGCCCTCGCTCGCACCCTCGATAAGGCCGGGTACGTCGGCAACGACATAGGAGTACTCGCCGGCACACACCATACCCAGGTTGGGCACGAGCGTGGTAAACGGATAGTCGGCGATCTTGGGTCGGGCAGCACTCATACGCGCGATAAGCGAGGATTTGCCAACCGAGGGGAAGCCCACGAGCGCGGCATCGGCCATGAGCTTCATCTCGAGCTCAATCCAGTGCTCCTCGGCCGGCTCGCCCAGCTGGGCGAACGCGGGCGCGCGGCGCACCGACGTCACAAAGTGCGTATTGCCCAGACCACCGGCACCGCCAGGGGCCACGACGACGCGCTCGCCATCATGCACCAAGTCGGCAATCTCGAACATCGGGGTCTGCGTCTCGGGATCGAGCTCGCGCACCACGGTACCCATGGGAACCTTAAGGATCAGGTCCTCGCCGCTCTTGCCGTTGCGGCGGGCGCCCTGACCGTGCGTTCCGCGCTCGGCACGAAAGTGATGCTTAAAGCGGTAATCGATCAGCGAAGACAGCTGAGCATCGGCCTGGATGACGACGTTGCCGCCACGACCGCCGTCGCCGCCATCGGGGCCACCCTTGGGGACAAAGGCCTCGCGCCTAAACGACATGCATCCGGCACCGCCGTCGCCGCCGCACACGTTAATGCGGCTGATATCGGTGAACTGTGACAACAGAATCGCCTCCTACAAAAAAGAAGGAGACCCTTGAATCCTAAAACTCAAGTGCCTCCCACATATGTGCTCTATGAAGGGTGAATTACGCGTTCGCGAGCGGGCGTACGCTGACCCTGTGCTTGATACCCTTGTGGAACTCAACGGTACCGTCGACCAGCGCGAACAGCGTGTCGTCCTTGCCACGGCCAACGTTCTCACCCGGGTGGATGTGCGTGCCGTGCTGACGGACGAGAATCGTGCCCGTGGTTACCGTCTGGCCGGCATAGCGCTTCGTGCCAAGGCGCTGACCGCGGGAGTCACGGCCATTACGGGAGGAACCGAGTCCTTTTTTGTGTGCCATTGTGTATACCTACTCTTTCGTTACGAGTGTAATCTACTCGGCGACGGGAGCCTCGGCAACAGCCTCGGCCTCTGCCTTGACAGCCTTCTTGGCGCGGGACGTAGCCTGGACCTTCACGATCTTCAGCTTGGTGAGCTGCTGACGGTGACCCTTCAGACGACGATAGCGCTTACGCTTGTGGAACTTGAAGACCAGCTGCTTCTCGCCCTTGAACTGCTCAACGATCTGAGCGGTAACCTTGGCCTTGGCCAGCTTGTCGGGATCGGTGACGATCTTCTTACCATCGTTGAGGAAGATAACCGGCAGGGTGACCTTGTCGCCCTCATTGCCCTCGATCTTCTCGACGGTGATGACATCGTCGGTGGCGACCTTGTACTGCTTGCCGCCCGTGTTAACGATTGCGTACATGTTTACTTGCCCTTCATGCATCAGTTAGTGCAACAGCCGAATATAGTAGCAGGCGAAAATACCCCCGTCAACGAGTATGTGGAGCAAATCCACAAGTTCGCACAGGTATGGGGCTGACGAGTCGGCCCTCGTCGTCCTCGCATGCTTGATTCTGACGCTCGACATCGTAGGAGCAGATGGTCACGAGGTCTTGCATTCCGGTGGAAACAATAGGTGCATCCACGCCCGGGGTCAAGCCCTGCAACAAAACATCAGCAGCGGAAAGCAAAATTTCCGGACGCATGGAGCCCTCGTTGTCAGCATGGGTGTCGAGCATGAGCACCAAATGATCCGGGCGCTCCCCCGCCGTGAGCTCATAGCCCACGAGCGTGTGATCCAAATCCAAGCGCTTGCTCTTTTTTCCGCGCGCGTAGTCGATGCCATGGCCCGCGCGCAGCGTGTCGATCGCACGATGCACCTCGTCGGCGCTTACGGGCGCCTCGGGGTCCAGATGCAGGTCGATGCGATACGACAGGCGCGTGAGCTGCGCCGTCAACGCCGGCGTGCGCACGTCGATGTACGCCGCCTCGATGGGCGCCAGATCGGCCGGAGACGCCGCAGCCAGGCGCCCAAACGCCTCGTCGAGCGCCACGAACTCGGTCATAAACAGGTCATACCACTCACATGTCGACGACGTACCCACCGGTAGCGCCGAAGAGAAGCCCACGCGCATGTGCGGAGAGAAGCCCTGCGTGACGGCATAGGGAAGTCCCGCACGGCGCACGATGCGCTCAATGGTATGGATCACTTCGAGATGGCCCAGGTACTTAAGGCGATCGCACTTGCCATAGCGAACACGAAGCCTAAAGAGCGAGGGGTTGTCGGTCAGGCGCTCACTCATGCGCGATCACCCATCAATACATTCTTGGCGTGGAGCGTGGGGCAGATCCCGCAGCCGGTGCACGACGTGCGGGTGCAGTCGGGAGTCGTGACGCCCTCGAGCGAGCGACGGTACTCGCGCTCGAGAAAGCCGCGTGTGCAGCCGGGGCTCACGTGCTCCCACGGCAGGCGCCAGTCCAACTCGTAGGGCAGGTGCACGAGTTCATTGAGGTCGATGCCGTTTTTGGCAGCAGCCTCCTTCCAGTTATCGAGCGAGAAATGCTCTACCCAGGCGTCAAAGCGAGAGCCCGAGCGCCAAGCGTCGATGATGACGGGCGTCATGTCACGACCGGCGCGGGACAGTGCGGCCTCGATGAGCGAGGTCTCGGCATCGTGGTAATGAACGCGGACGGCACGGTTGCGAACGCTCGTGATAAGCAGCTTCTGGCGACGCTTGACGTCGTCGTAGTCGAGCTGCGGGCACCACTGGAACGGCGTGGCAGCCTTGGGGATAAAGACCGAAACCGAGATGGACACCGAGATCGAGCCGCGACGAGCCTTGGGCACCACGGAACGACCGAGCTCCAGCACGTGATCGGCCAGATTGGCGATGGCCACGATGTCCTCGTCGCGCTCGCCGGGAAGGCCCATCATAAAGTAGAGCTTCATGCGGTTCCAGCCGGCCTCGAAGGCCGCCTTGGCCGCACGGTCCAGGTCCTCCTCGGTCACGTTTTTGTTAATGATGTCGCGCATGCGCTGGCTGCCGGCCTCGGGCGCGAACGTCAGGCCGCCCTTCTTTTCGCCGGCAACCGACTCGGCCATATCCACGCCAAACGAATCCAGGCGCTGCGACGGAATAGACACGCGAATACCCGTATCCTCCAGGCGACGGTTGAGCCTGCCGAGCACGTCGCGAATGCAGGAGTGGTCGGTCGTGGAGAGCGAGGTCAGCGACACCTCGTCATAGCCAGTCTTTTCCAGACCCTGAATCACCGACGAGACGATCTGGTCGGCCGAGCGCTCGCGCACTGGGCGATACGTCATGCCGGCCTGACAAAAACGACAGCCGCGGGCGCAGCCGCGCAGGATCTCGATAGACAGGCGGTCGTGAACCAGCTGCGCATAGGGCACGCACGACTGCGACAGCGGATTCGTGGCGCCGAAATCCTCAACGACGCGCTTGTAGACCACGGTCGGCGCATCCTTGCCTTCACGCGGCACGGTGTAGCCATGCGGCGAGCAGGGCTCGTCGTGACGAACCTCATAGAGCGACGGCACGTAGTTGCCGGCAATGGATGCAAGCTGCTCAACAATCTGCGCGCGCGGGACCCCTTCGTCACGCAGGCGGCGATGCAGCTGGCAGGTCTCGAGCAGCGATTCCTCGCCCTCACCGATGAGGATGGCATCGAAGAAGGCCGCGTACGGCTCGGGGTTGTACACCGAGGGGCCGCCGGCGATGATGATGGGGTCGTCTTCGCCTCGGTCGGCCGCCAACAGTGGAATGCTAGCGAGGTCGAGTGCCTCGAGGAAGTTCGTCACCGCCATCTCGTGCGGCACATGCAGACCGACGATATCAAACGAAGCGACCGGCGCTGCACCCTCGAGCGAGAGCAGCGGAATGCCCGCCTCGCGCATGGCGTCACCCATATCGGGCCACGGCACATAGCCACGCTCGCAGGAGATGCCTTCGGCCTGGTTAAGGATGTTGTAGAGGATGGCGATGCCCTGGTTGGGCAGACCAACCTCGTACACATCCGGGTAGATCAGGCAGCAACGGTAGTCGGCATCGGCCTTGGAAAGCGTGCCCCACTCGTGATCGATATAGCGGCTCGGCTTCTCGACCTTGGCGAGCAGCGGCTCAATTAAATGAAAACAATCTTGGTATGCAACGCGCAACGGAAAACCCCTAAGCAGCGAGATCTGATGCGTCCTGATAGGACGCCATAGGACGGGTAGCGCCCGCGACCGTGGTCACCAGATCGCGAACGCGGGAGAACGTGGCAGTGACCACCTCGTTGGCACGGCTGTAGTCGACATCGCGCTCGTAGAGCGAAACGAGCGCACGGCCCATGCCATAGGTGCCCGCGGCGGCAGTGAGCGCCTTGACGGCAAACCCAATATGCGGCGTCTGCTTGACGAGTGCGCGGGTGACCGCGCGGATAACAAAACCGCCGGCAAGCACGCCCGCGACCTCGTAGCCGCGCTCGGGCTTAATGCCGCGTCCAAAGACGGCAGCGAGCTCAAAGAGCATGCCCACCTGCGCCAGCGCCATAACGGGATAATCGGCGCCCGGCAAAAACGCCAGCGCACCGGTCGCCATATTGGTGAGCGCGCACGAGGTGATGATACGGTTGGCCGCCGCGATGCGCATGAAGGCAAAGTTCGCCGCAAAAGCCGTTTCCTTGTCGGTGCGATCGAGAATCCAGCGGGCAAGCGTCTCGAGCAGATACGTCTTATCGGTTGCCGCTACCATGCCGAGCATGGGCGTGGACTCCTCGATAAACGGCACCTCCACAGCAGACTCGGCAAGCACGCACACGGGCGCGCCGGCGATCACGAGCTCCTGCACGGCACTCTCCAAGTGGTCGGAACCACACGAGAGCACCAGCACCACATCGGTATCGGTCTTTGGAGCAATTCGCTCCTCCCCCAGACGCTCGACGCGCACAATGCCCGAGGTCGTCTGCGGCACAAAGGCGTCACGCACCGTCTCGGCCAGAAAGCGCGAGGCGGACGAATCCAGATAGACCGAGACGCGCACCGGCGTATCGGAATCCTTCTTAACGGACGCGCCCATCTTAAAAGCGCGGGTCAGCTTATCTACGGGAATTTTCATAGCAAACCCCTCCAGCGGTTACGCGGCGCCCGAACGATGCCGCCATATGGATTGTACGATACCCACCGTCAGCAGCTGAATCATCATCGAAGACGAACCGAAGCTAATAAACGGTAACGGAATACCGGTAATCGGCATCATGCCGATGCACATGCCGATGTTTTCGAAAGTCTGGAATGCCCACATGCCAACGATGCCGACACACGAAAGACGCAAAAACAGGGACTCACACTTAAAGGCGACGCGAATCGTCGAAAAGATCAGCAGCACGTAGAGGCACAGGAGCAAAAAGGAACCGCAAAAGCCAAAGGTCTCGGACAGGAAGGCGAAGACGAAGTCGGTGTGGAACTCAGGCAGAAAGCCGCCGGCCGACTGCGTCGCATGCCCCAGGCCCTTACCAAAGAAGCCGCCCGAGCCAACGGCGATAAGCGACTGCTGCAGGTTGTAGGCATCATCCGAATCGGCATTATCAGGGTCGATAAAGACCGTCAGACGGTTCATCTGATACTGCTTGATGAGCACATCGTGGCCGAGCAACGAATCAAAGACCGAATCGAGCGCCAGAACGAGGGCCACCAAGCCCACGAGCAGGGCCAGAGTCGACAGCACCCATTCGCGGCGTGCACCGCTCATGCAGATGACGATGGCGCCCGAAACAAGCACGACCAGGCCCGAGCCCAGGTCGCCCATGGCAACGACGGCCAAAAACGGAATGGACAGCATGCCGCAGAGCTTGACGTAGTCGCGAACGGTATCGATGCGACCGTTATATTGCGAGCCAAGCGTAGCAATAAAGAAGATGGTGATGAGCTTGGCAAGCTCAACCGGCTGGAATGTCAAGCCGATACCGGGAATCTTGATCCAGCCCGTCATGCCCAGACCGCCTGTATAGGACAGACCCGGAATCTTGGGCGAGAGGATCACGATCAGGTCGATGACGAGCAACGCCGTCGAGAAATTGGAAATACCGCGCAGGTCGGTACGCCAGACCAGCACCGCCAGCACCGTACCGATTCCAATTCCCAGCAGATGGCGTGAGAACGAAGCGTCGGCCTTAAACTGCGAAGCCGACCAGATAATGATGGCACCGTAGGCGACGAGGGCCACAGTAGCCACGAGCACACCGATATGCACCTTTTGGCGAAACGTGCCGCGCGAGGCCGAAAGTTGCTTGTTGACACGGTCCAGGCTGTTGCGAGAGCCGGTCTTGGTTGAACGGAACAGATCCGCCGGAGAAAAATCCATCGCAACCTCCTATCGAACCGAAGAATCGCCCGAGGCCGAAGAGGTATCGGGCTCGCCATAAATCACGCCGAGCACGTCGCGCACGACATGCATCGCGGTATCTGAGCCACCGCCGCCCTGCTCCAGGACGGTAGCGATGACATACTTGGGGTCATCGGCCGGTGCATAGGCGCAGAACCACGCGTATTCATCCTCGCCACTTTTCTCGCCCGTGCCCGACTTGCCGTATACCTGCGGCGTCAGGGTGCCAAAGTGAGCCGCCAGGGACGTCGATGCCGTGTAAATCACGTCGTGCATGCCGTTGCGAACAAGAGCCAAATCCGAATCGCTGTTGATCTTGGCCTCCAGGCGCTTCTTCTTGCCCTTTCCGTTGTACTTATAGGCATCGCCGTCGCCATCGCGCGACACGGCAGACAAAAACACATGAGGCACGTACTGTTTGCCGCCGTTGGCAAGACCCATATAGGCGCACGCCATCTGCAGGGGCGTCACCAGGATGTCGCCCTGACCGATGGCAATGTTGGTCATATCGCCGGCATTCCACTTGCGGTCCTCGGCAGATGCGTCGGTGAAGTACGACTCTTTCCACTCGGCATCGGGAATACGGCCCGCGCCCTCACTCGGCAGATCGATACCGCAGGTCTTGCCTAGACCCCAGCGACGAAAGACCTCCTGCAGGCCCTCGGGATGTTGCTCGTCATAAAAGAACGCCTTGCCCATGTCGTAGAAGACGGGGTCGCACGAGTTGGCGATACCCGACTGCAGCGTCATAGTGCCGTGGCCAGACGTCAGCCAGCAGTACTTGCCCCACGACTTGCCCAGACCCGTCCAATAGCCCGTGCAGTTGGTCGTCTGCCCCGACGTGTAGGTTCCAAACTCAAGACCGGCCAGTGCCGAGAGCGGCTTGATGGTCGAAGCCGACATATACTGTCCGCTAATGGCGCGGTTGAGCAGCGGGTGCGAACCCTTGTCATCATTGAGCTCGGTCCACACGTCATTTGAGACGCCGCCGATAAAGACGGACGGATCGAACTTGGGCTGGCTCGCCATGCCCAGGATCTCGCCATTGTTGGGATCGAGACATACCACAGCGCCGTTGCCGGCATTGCTGTAGCCAGTGGTCTTGGCAAGCTCGATAGCGCTCGCCAGCGCCGTCTCACAGGCCTGTTGGATCTTAAGGTCGAGCGTGAGCTTAATGTCGGAGCCGGCCTTCGCGGGCACGGCGCCGGCCTGACCGGTCACATTGCCCGAAGCATCGACCTTGACGGTCTGCTCGCCACGAATACCCTGCAGCAGGTTTTCGTAGTAGCTCTCAACGCCCGCCTGGCCCACGATATCGCCCGACTGGTACGTAATCTTGCCAGCAGAAGCATCATCATCGCCAGAGGTTTTCTTATTCTGGGCCTCGAGCTGCTCGGAGGTAATGGTGCCGGTATAGCCCAAGATATGACATGCCGTCTCGCCATATGGATACTGGCGCTCGGTACGCTCGGCAATCTTGACGCCCGGGAACTCGCCGGCATGCTCCTGAATATAGGCAACCGTGGAGCGACGGACGTCCGTCGCGATGGTATGCAGGCTCTGGGCGCCCTCTGTATTGTCCTGAATATTGCGAAGGACCGCCACGTAAGGCATTCCAAGCACGTTGGCAAGATGGCGAACCAGAACCTCATCCTCGGCAAGGTCGCGGTAGGCCACGACAGCCAGTGAGGGACGGTTCTGGACAAGCGCCACGCCATTGCGGTCGAGGATGCGACCGCGCACAGCGGGTGTTGTAACGGTGCGAGTCTGATTACTATTGGCCTGCTTCTCGTAATAGTCCGACGAGACCATCTGCATGCCCCACAGCTTGACGGCAAGCGCCGCAAACATCGCGCCCACACCCGTGGTGAGGATGGAAAAACGGCCCTTAAAGGCGGTCGCCGCGGTATTGCCCTCGCCCTCGGTGGCGCGCGGGGCCGTTCCATGCTGCGTATCGTAGGTAAAACGGGAATCGCCGCGACGCATGACGACCAGCGCGACCACGATGGCCACAACCAGCACGATACCGGCGATAATAACCGTCAACTGGGAAGACATCTACGGGCCTCCCCTATTTGAGCTTGCGGGTCTTGGGCTTAAAGCGCATACCCGCCTGGCGTCCGCCACGTGCGGAGAATCCATAGCCGGACTGCGGCACGACGCCGGACATCAAAAACGGAATGGCAACCAGACCCGTCAGGATCGAGGACGGCAGCGCATGGCCGAAGAACGCCACGACAAAGCTCGTCTCCAAACCCATAAACAGCAAGATGATGCTGTAGATCACATTAATGACGAGCGCAAAGGCGCCCACAGTGACGCCGCGCGCACTCGGGGTACCGCCCGTCTGACCGACGGCGCTGTGCACCAGGGCAAAAGAACCCACGGTCAGCAGGAGCGACATAACGCCCACCGGCACGGCAGCGGACAGGTCATAGAACAAGCCGCTGCAAAAACCGCACACGACGGCACGGGTCGGGTCGCCCGAGAACACGCTTAGGCACACCAGGATAATCATGAAGTTGACGCGACCGCCCGCAATGGAGATCTGCGGTGCCAGGCCTGCCTGCAGCAGCACGCACACAATGGCGGCGATCACAAACGTGCGGGAGCTCATCCCCTGCTCGTGTAGATCCATGGACATGCCCCCTATTCGCTCGAGCCGGAATCGGTCGTCTCGGACGTGTCGGAACTGTCATCCGAGCTCTCGTCCTTCGTCTTGGTCGCAGCATCGCGCGACGTTCCCTGCGGCGTGCTGTTGGCCGTGCTCACGTCCTCATCCGAGGCCGACTGTTCGTCGGTCAGCGAGGTAATGACCAGCACTTCCTCGTTGTTCTCGGCCGTCGTCTGGGCGCGCACCACAATGGTGTAGTACACATCGTTTGCCGATTTCTCAACCGACGAGACGGTGCCGAGCGGTAGACCCTTGGGGAACACGCCACCGATGCCCGAGGTCACGATGATGTCGCCAACCTTAACATCGGAGTCGACGCTCACGTACTCAAGACGCAGCGTGCCGTCAGCCTGACCCTGCAGCATGCCCTGGGCGCGCGTGTCCTGCACCATGGCGGACACGCCCGAGTTCTCGTCGCCAATCAAGCGCACAGTCGACGTTTTGGCCGATACCTCGATAATCTGGCCGATAACACCGGCAGAACTCGTCACGGGCATGTTGATGGTAAGGCCGTCGGCAGAGCCCTTGTCGATGGTAACGGTCGAGGTCCAGGCATCGCCAGAGGCACCAACGATACGAGCAGCGGTCGATTTGAGGTTGTAGGTCGACTGCAGGCCGACCAGCCCCTCCAGACGCTCAGCGGTCTTTTGAGCCTCGGAGAGCTCAGCAACCTTAGAGGTCAGTTCCTCGTTTTGCTTCTTAAGCTCGTCAAGCGTGTCCTGCGACGCCGTAAGGTTAGAGAACACGTTGCCGATCGCATTGAAGGGAGCCGCCACAGCCGAACCCACAAAGCGCACCGGCGAGGTAATCGTCGTTACGCCCGAACGCACGGCATGAATCGGTCCTGCCTCGCCCTCGCGGATGTAAAACGTGAGCAGCAACACCGAAATCAGGCTGAAAACAATCAACGGGCGCATACCCGTTGATTGTCGCTTGGTATTCAGATTTGTGGAGAAACCCGAAGATCGTGCCAAATGGAATCCACCTTTTGGAAATTAAGCATTGGTCTGGACGAAGCCGCCATCAAACGCATTGGCCTCGAGCACGCGGGCACAGCCGTTAACGACGTTATCGAGCGCCGTGGGGCTGACGTTGACCGAAACGCCGGTCTCATCGCGCAGGCGCACGTCGAGACCGCGCAGCAGCGCGCCGCCACCGGTCAGCAATATGCCATAGTACATAAGGTCCGAGGCAAGATCGGGCGGCGTGGCATCGAGTGCGTCCTTGACGGCCTTGGCCATCTCGTCGAGCGGCTTGTTGAGTGCGCGACGAATCTCCTCGCTCTCGATGCGTACGGTCTTGGGCAGACCGGTGATCACGTCGCGGCCGTTGACCTCGACGTCGAGCTCGTCCTTGAGCGGCACGGCGGAACCGACCTTGATCTTGATGTCCTCTGCCGTACGCTCGCCGATGGCCAGGTTGTAGGCATCTCGAACGTGCGTGAGGATAGCCTGATCGAACTCGTCGCCGGCAATACGGATGGACTGCGAGACGACGATGCCGCCCATAGCAATAACGGCAACCTCGGTGGTACCGCCGCCGATGTCGATGACCATGGAGCCGGTGGGTTCCTCGACGGGCAGATCGGCGCCGATAGCGGCAGCCATGGGCTCTTCGATCAGGTAGGCCTGGCGAGCGCCAGCCTGGATCGTGGCCTCAAATACGGCACGCTTCTCGACCGACGTGACACCGGAGGGGACGCAGACGACAACGCGCGGACGCGGGGTCCACGGATAGCGCTTCTCGGACGCCTTGTCGATAAAGTAGCGGAGCATGGCCTCGGTAACATCGAAGTCGGCGATGACGCCGTCCTTCAGGGGACGAACGGCCACGATGTTGCCGGGCGTACGGCCGAGCATGCGCTTTGCCTCGATACCGACCGCCAGGATGCGCTCGTCGTTCTTGTCGATGGCGACAACAGAGGGCTCGCGAATGACGATGCCCTTGCCGCGCACGGAGACAAGCGTATTTGCGGTGCCGAGGTCGATGGCAAGATCGCCCGCATAGCTACCGAAGAACATATCCATCAAAGAAAACAACGCAACTCCTGATGTGTTGGATGATTGCTGGAAAACTACTAGCTCATCATACTAGCGCAAGCCCGGCACCTCACTTGCGGTGAAGCGCCGGGCAAAGCTAAATCCCATAAGGTCACTACTGGTTGTCAGCAGCCGAGAAATCCATATCGAGCGAGGAAACGGCCCAGCCGATATGGTTATCGGAGCGCACGAATTTGACGGTGTACTCCTGCTCGCCGCCCTTGGACAGCGATGCCATAACCTTGGCGGTCGTCTCGGTCATGGACTGATCCATGCCCTCGACGGACACGGTGGCACCCTGCGGAATCGAGGAGATGATCATCGACTTGGCGTCCTCGGACAGGCTCGAGGCCAGGCAAGACTCGGCCTTTGCGGTGTCACCGTCGCCGGCAGCCTGGAACAGATCGGTAACGACAGACTCCTGGGACGGGAAGCCAAAGCCGCGCGTGTAGGCAAAGCCCAGACCGCCCGCGGCGATCAAAATGAGCAGAAGCAGCACGATGAAGACTTTGAGACCCGTGTGGCGATGGCGACGACGGACCTTGGCCTGCTTACGGTCCTGACGGTCCTGCTGGACCATCTCGGACTCGGACAGCGTAAAGAAGCCGGTGTCCGAGGGATCGGGCATAAACTGACCGGTCGCGCCCGTAGGATCGAGCGGATCGACGGCAGGAGCGTCCATCGCGGGCGCCGGAGCCGTGGCCATAGCCGTCTGGGCAGACAGCGCGGCAAGCGAATCGTGCACGCGGGCAAGCTCATCGGCCTGCTCGGAGGTGAGCTGGTAGATGCCATCGGCAGTAGCGGCGTTAAAGGCGTCGAGTGCGTCGGAGGGACGGCCGGCGGCAGAAAGTGCCTGACCCATGCCGGCGTTGAGCGCACGCGTATCGTCGCGGGGGCCGGCAAAGTCGATAGCCGTGCGGTAGGTCTCCACGGCATCCGCCGGACGGCCGAGCTTAATGAAGCAACGGCCAAGCTCGCCGAGTGCGGCGGCAGGAGCCGGATTGGCGCCGTCGATGGCGGCCTGACGGAAGGCAGTACCCGCGTTGGCATAGTCGCCCGACTGGAACAGCGCGTTACCCAGGCCCAGATAGGCCTTGAACGGCGTGGCATAAGAAGCATCCTGCGTAGCAGCAGAGAACGCCTGAGCGGCCGTTGTGTAGTCGCCCACGGCGGCGAGTGCCTTGCCGCGGTTGGTGAGCAGCGCGCCGCGCTTGCCATAGGTGCCGTCGTTGAGGGCGGCGGCATAGGCCTCGGCGGCCTCGGCATACATGCCCAGGTGCATCAAGGCGTTGCCACGAAGATGATCGGCCTCGCCCATAATCTCATCGGGAGTTTTTGCCGCCCCAAGCATCTGGGCTGCAGCGGAAAAATCACCCGCGCGGTAAGCGGCGCGGCCCTGTTGGATCAGCTGGCTATTCAAGGAAGTCCCCTTTACTCGTGAACGATCTCGACATGGACGATCTCGTCGCCGGCACGCAGCTGCGAAATCACATCGAGACCCTCGACCGTGGTACCAAAGACGGTGTACCCGGAATCGAGGTTATGCTGGGCACCCAAGCAGAAGTAGAACTGCGAACCCGCGGAATCGGGGTCCATGGAGCGTGCCATGGCAAGGGCACCATCGACATGGCTGTTGCGCGGATTGGTGGCAAACTCGCCCTTGATGCAGTAGCCGGGGCCACCGGTACCGGGCATGCCGTCGGGGCCCTCAAGACCGGCAGCGACGTCGGCGCCGGACATATCGCGGGTATTGGGGTCGCCGCCCTGAATGACAAAACCGGGCACATAGCGATGGAATTTAAGGCCATCATAGAAACCCATCGTGGAAAGCTCGCAGAAGTTCGCGACATGAATGGGAGCGCCCTCACCGTCAAACTTGACCTTGATGGTACCCTTCGACGTCTCGATAACGGCGCACTCGTCGCCGGCAAGCTGATACTCGGGCGTGTAGAGCTCTTTCTTAAAACCAAACATGTGGTTCCTTCCTCGTGCGTTTAAAGCATATTTGTACGAATTGTAGCAATAAGCATGCGCTTACATCAATTGCGCACGTAGGTTATGCCGACTATGGCGAACTAATTTTAGGAACGCTGCTGCGGCTTCCAGGAGCCCACGTTGGCGTCGTACTGATTCAGCGCGCTGTTGCCGCCCTGTGCGATGGGCGCCAGGATCTCGCTTTGGTGGGAACTCATCGACTCGCCATCGGGAATGGCCAGCGAGATATCCCAGCTCTGGCAGATTACGTCGACGCGCTCATACATCCACTCGGCAAGCTGCTTTAAGTGGGCGAGGTCATCCGCATAGACCGTATCGTCCTGATACTTAAGGTTGTTAAGCTCATCTTGCGTCTTTTTGATCTGGTCGCGCAGGGCGTAGGCACTCTGCGACAGCTCCTGACGGGTGGACAGCGGCGTTCGGAGATAACCGTTGTTAAAGGAATCGATGACCTCGCCGATCTGGTCCTCGTCACCGTAGGACACGATGGTCTGATACAGACCGTCGAGCCTGGTATAGAGCTGATCATCGGTGAGCACGGTTTCTTCCTGGACCACCTCGGCAGAATCGTCTTGCTTGGTATCGTCCTCAGTCGCCTCGCCCTTTTGGCGCGTAGGGAAGGTCGTCTGCGCGGCCTGACCAAACTGGTCATAGAAGCCAGGCATGACACCCATGGGATCGGCCGTCACGAACCAATAGGCACCGCCGCAAACGGCGGCAAGGACCGTGATGACGATGAGCGGCTTGGGAATATGACGCTTGTGCTTGTGATAGGCGTCCTCGTCGGGATGCACCTTGCGCTTGGGTTTTTGAGCATCGTCATGCAGGGAAACGGGCGTGGGAATATCGACCTTGGGGATGCCGAAATCCTTATCGAAAGCCGGCAGCACGCAGGTCTCGTTAGGATCGGCGGCGTCCGAAAGCACCGCAGCGGCAGAGGCCGGCGCATGAGGCACCTCGGTATCGATCTGCTCTTGCGTTAGGCGCGGAAAGCCTGCCGTGCGGCCCGCTGCCAGGTCGGATGCGGCCGCGTCCTCGGAGAGGATACCCGGAGCGGGGCGTCCGCATTTGGGGCACGTACGATCATGCGGAGAAAGACGGGCACCGCAGCCCTCACAGAACACGAACTCGGTGTGCTCGGGACCATCGCCCGGACCCACATAGGCGTTGCAGTAGGGGCAGAACGAGGCGCCGTCCTCGATAGTCTTAAGGCAATGCGGGCAGATCACGGCATCCTCTTTTCGAAGCAATTCAAACAATCGAGGTTAGAGCATAACATCGCCACGGCCCCACAGGAACAAGGCACCAATTCAACATCGCCAGGGCGCGTAGCTACTTTTTCTTTTTGCTTGGCATCGAGACTTTGATGCCTTGGGCGGACTTGGTCACGCGAGAGCGCTTGGCTCCGGTACTCTTCTTTATCTTGGGCTGGGCCTGGGCCACGCCCTCGAGTGCGCGGGCCTCGGCCTCGCGAACGATGCGGTCTTCGCGGCGCTGCGCCATATCGGCGGCGACGCGCTTGGCAAAACGCTCGGCCGTCGAACCCGTCGAGCTCACCTTGCCGCCACCGCGACCCAGGCGGACACGCACACCGCGGCCAAAACCAGTTGCGGCATGACGACGACGCGGCTTGAGCGAATCCATCATCGTGGCAAGCTTAAAGAACACCGAGCAGGTAAAGACCACGATGACAGCCAAGATAACCATCTGACCCATCGACAGGTTGGCAATAGACAGCAGCTCCGGGAATCCGATAACGCCCACCAAGATGCCGGCGACTACAAACACAAAGAGCACCACACGTAAGGGTGTGAGCGGCTGCGAGATGCGCCAGATCAGGCTGACGCTCGCCGCGCACGACGTAAGCAGGCACATCGTAGACAGCGTGAGCTGGCTAAAGCCAAACACGCGCGCCACAAAGATATCGAGCGCCGCAGCCAAAATGACCGCAATCGACGCCGGCAGTGCACGCTTGAGTACGTTGGTCAAAAACGCACGCTTCACGCGAGCATTGTTGGGCTCCAGGCCCAACACAAAGCCCGGCGCGCCGATGCAGAAGAAGTTGATGAGCGTCATCTGGATGGGCTCGAAGGGGTACGGCGGCAGCGCGATGCACAGCGCCGCAAGGCCCATCGAGAACAGCGTCTTAGTCAGGAACAGCGAGGCCGAACGCTGCAGGTTGTTGATGGAGCGACGGCCCTCGGCCACCACGGCGGGCATCGAGGCAAAGTCGTTGTCGACGAGCACGATCTCGGCCACGTTGCGCGCGGCATCGGAGCCGGCCGCCATGGCGACGGAGCAGTCGGCCTCCTTGAGCGCCAGCACGTCGTTGACGCCGTCGCCCGTCATGGCCACGGTGTGCTCGCGGCGCTTGAGCGCCTGTACGAGCTCGCGCTTCTGCTGCGGGGTCACACGACCAAAGACATGGTAGCGGTCCACTGCGGCATCGAGCTTGGCAGGCGTATCGAGCGTCGTGGCGTCCACATAAGCGTCCGCCCCCGGCACGCCCACCACGCGCGCGATCGACGACACCGTACGCGGGTCGTCGCCACTGATCACGTTGAGGGTCACACCCTGCTCGTTAAAGTAGCCGATGGTCTCGGCCGCCGAGGTACGAATCTCGTCGCGGATGGTCACAAAGCCCACGGGCTCGGCCTCGCCCACCATATCGCCATCGGGTGTAAAGCCGTCCACGCGCGCCACCACGAGCACGCGGCAGGTATCGGCAAGCTCGGCGACACGGTTCTCGACCTGCGAAAACACACGCTCCGAAAGCACAAACTGCGCGGCGCCCATCACATAGGAGCCCTGCGCAAACGAAGCTGTCTCTTATACAC
>CABSMK010000014.1 GCA_902478825.1 uncultured Collinsella sp. | reverse complement strand
AGACAGCTTCTCGGCCGCGGCCTTGCGCGCCTTGGCCTCGGCGGCGGCACGGACCTTCATGGCCTTCTCGCGTGCGGCCTTTACCTCGGGCGTGATTACACTCATGGGCTCGGCGGTCGAGACCTGGTAGAAAAAGCCGTTAAAGTCAACCTGCATGTCGGTGATGGCAAGACCAAATAGGTCGTGGGCCTCATTTTCAAACGGGAACACCGCCGGATAGTACGAGCTGATGGACGGAATCTCCTGGTACTGGTCGATGCCCTCAACCACCAGGTTCTCGATTACATAGCTGCCGTCCTGCGCAATATGCTCCTGAGCAGCACGAACGTTGATAAACGTATAGACCAGGCGATACGATCCGTCGTCCACACAGCGCTCGGCGTGCATTTGCACAAAGCGCGCGCCGACGCCCTTGAGCGCCTGCACATGCGGCAGGAGCTCGTCGAGCCCGACGGTGGTATAGATAGCCTTTTGCATTACTCGGCCTCCTTTGCAGCGACGGGCGTCTCAGCAGGTGCGTCGCCAGCGGCAGGCGCGTCGCCGGCCTCAGACGCGGCCACAAACCCGTCCTCGCCCAGCTCAACGCCACCGTCCCAGGTAGCGGCGCCGCCCACGGTAAGCGGGTCACCGCCAGCACGCATCACGGCCTCCTTCTGATCCAGGATGCCGCACGCCTCCACGATGGCATCGATCACGGCCTCGGGACGAATGGCGCACCCGGGCGCGTACACATCCACGGGAATCGCGCGGTCCACGCCGCCGATCACGTTGTACGCATCGCGGAACACGCCGCCCGAACACGCGCAGATGCCGCACGCCACCACGCACTTGGGCTCGAGCATCTGGTTGTAGATCTGGCGCACGACGGGCAGGTTCTGAGCGTTGACCGAGCCCGTCACTAAAAAGATATCCGCATGCTTGGGGTTGCCGGTGTTGACCACGCCAAAGCGCTCCGCATCGAACAGCGGCGTGAGCGAGGCCAGCACCTCGATATCGCATCCGTTGCAGCTCGAGCCGTCGTAATGAATAACCCACGGCGAGCGCGACATTTTATGATCCATGGATGCCGCCTCCTAAATAAACACGTCGACGAGGATGGGCATAAGGTTGAGCAGGCCAAACACCAGCGCCACGCCCCATCCGAGCCTAAAGCAGCTGCGCCAGGTGCTGCGTGCGAAGGTGTTGTCGATCAGGACCTCGACAAAATACGTCGCGGCCATCACGACCAGGGCTACGACCCAGCTCACGGGGTTGTCCCAAACAAAGAACATGCCCACCCACATCAAAAACAGCACGGTCTCGCACCAGTGCATAAGGGTCATCTTGGCCAACGTGCCGCCGCTCATCTCGGTAGCGACGCCCTGGACGATCTCCTGATGCGCGTGATGCGAATACGAAAGATCGAACGGCGACTTGCGCAGCTTGATGGTAAGCACCGCGAGCAGCGCGAGGAAAATGGGCGCGCTGTACACGATGATGGGGGCCGACTGTCCCGTCACGGCAATGGAATCGAAGCTATCGGTGGCAAGGTACAGGCCCACGCTCATCAGCAGAACGGCGGGCTCGTAACTCATAACCTGCAGCAGCTCGCGGTCGGCGCCAACCTGGGCAAACGGGCTTTGCGTCGAGGCGGACGCCAGCACCACAAAGATCGCGGCGAGGGTAACCATAAACGCGCACAGAAGCGTGTTGGAGCCCGACACAAAGATGCCGCCGCCCACCACGGTAAAGATGAGCGCGCACGCCATATAGGTATCGTCCATGGTGTTTACGCTGGCAGGGGCCTTGCGCAGCAGCTTGGCAACGTCGTAGAAGGGCTGCAGCAGACGCGGACCCACACGGCCCTGCATGCGGGCCGAAAGCTTACGGTCAAGGCCGTCAATCAAACCGCCCACAAGCGGCGCAACCAAGGCAAACGCCACGGTGCCTATAAAGATGCCCACGACACCCGAACCCTCGAAATACTTGCCGCGCAGCACCGAGGGCGCGCTCATGGCAAGTCTCTCGGGCCCAATCCACGCGCAACACAGCAGCGCAAACAAGATAATGCTGCAGCACACGACGCTACCCGCGGGGCCAATACGCTTCTCGCCAAGGGCGTCCTCCGAGTACCAATTGCGCTTTTCGGCCTTTACCTCGTGTCCCATCGAACCGCGGAAATGGCGATATTTGTCGGTTCCCACGCCCGAAAGGTACACGTTGACGTGCGGCTTGTTGCTCACGCGGAATGAAGTCAGCAGCACCACGGCGATAAACGCCACGATAACCACCATCAGATACATGGCGTCCTTGCCAATAACGTACGGCACGCGGCCAAACACCATGGCCAAGTAAGGCGACACCAGACCGCTCGAGATAACCGGAAACGCCACGCAGCACAGAATCAGCAGCGCGGCGATGGTGTTAAGCGCCATCCATTCGGTCTTATGGACATTGACCTCAACGTTTTGAGCCGTGGGGTCGACGCCCGAAAGCTTGGCAAGCCACTTGCCCCAAAAATAGAACGTCGCGGCCGAGCCAAAGGCAAGCACCATGATCATGAGCACGTTGCCGGTCTGCGCAAACGCCACCAGGGCGCCCCACTTGGACACGAGCATGCCAAACGGCGCCACAAACATGCCCATGATGCCCAGCATCATCAGACGCGTCAGGTGCGGCATGCGGCTGAACATACCGTCCATGTCCTCGATATTGCGGCTGCCGATATGATGCTCGGCCGTGCCCACGCACAGGAACAGCAACGACTTTGCCACCGTGTGGAACAGGATCAGGAAGATGGCCGCCCATACGGCCTCGGGCGCGCCGACACCCAGACAGGCACTGATGAGGCCCAAGTTGGAAATGGTGGAGTACGCGAGCACGCGTTTGGCGTTGCTCTGCGAGATGGCCATGAGGGCAGCGAGCAAAAACGTGATGGCACCCACACTCGTGACCATAAAGCCAGTCACGGGATAGATAGCATAGAGCGGGCTGAGCTTGACCATCAGGAACACGCCGGCTTTGACCATGGTTGACGAGTGCAGCAGGGCGCTCGTGGGCGTGGGGGCAACCATGGCACCCAGCAGCCAAGTGTGGAACGGCATCTGTGCGGCCTTGGTGAGTGCGGCGAGCGACAACAGGATGACCGGCATCACCAGCAGCGCTGATTGCGCGGTACCGGCGCCGGAAAGCTCGATCAAGCCCGAGATGGTCAGCGGCATGCCGTTAACGTGCAGGTACATGAGTCCGGCCAAAAACGCGATACCGCCCAGCATGTTGAGGATGATCTGGGTGAAGGCGTTCTTGATGGCCTCGGGCGTGCGCGTGTAGCCAATCATGAGGAACGAGCACACGGTGGTGATTTCCCAGCCGCAGAACAGCCACTCAAGGTTGTCGCTCGTCACGATGACGAACATGGCCGAGAGGAACAGGAACATAAGCGCCAGGAACTGCGGGCGACGGTCGGGCGCGGTCTGCCCGCGCAGCGCGGCCTCGTGCTCGTCATGGGCCTGGAAGTCCTTCATATAACCCAAGGCATACACGCAGATTAGGCTGCCGACGATGCCGACGGCGAGCACCATGATCACGCTCATGTAGTCCAGGTAGAGCGGCGTTGCCGTGACGGCCTCGGCCGCGGGCAACGTCATGGCCGCAAAGGCGAGCGAACCCACCAGCTGGACTATGCCGAGCACCGTGGTGAGCGCGTTCCTATATTTGTACGCGTTGTACAGGATGACGGCGCACAGGATGACGTCGATGACGGAGCTGATGATCGAGAGCACATGCGAGGTGCCGGAGGCAACCTCAAAGCTCTGCGGACCCGTGCCAAAAAACATGACGGCGACTACAACTGTCACCGCCATAATAATGCCGGAGCCTACAAGCCCCACCGCATCGCGGGCGCGGTCACCGCGCGCGAGCAGCATGCCCAGCGCCGGTACCAGCGGAAACAGGGTAAGGAAATACAGTAGCGTCATACCATCACTCCCCCATGCAAAAACGCTGCAATTGTTTAACGTTATAGCTCAATTACGGGGTTGCGGTGGCAGGTTTTCGGTCAACTGGGGAGTTTTAGGCGTACGGGGCAAGGAGCCTGTCCGCTTTGGAGTAGAGGGGCGGCAAGAAAAATGCGCCCCTGTGGGCGCACCATCCCGTTCGCTATTCCGCCTTTTTAACGCGCGGCTTGCGACCGCGCGGCTTATCGACCAGTGCGGACTCACCGCTCTCGCGGTACTGACGGCACCAAGCCTTGACCGAAGACTCGCTGGGAATCTTGTGCTTGATCATGGCCTCGCGAACCGTCAAGCCGTTTTCCAGACGGTCCTTAACCACAGCGAGCTTTACGTCGTACGAATAGGTGTGATGATGCGAACCGGCATTGAGAACGGCGTCGGCACCGCCCACGGCATACGCGCGGGCCCACTGACGAGCCGTGGCCTGGGGAATGCCACACTCCGCGGCGAGAGCGCGATGACCGACCCCCTCTTGGAGGATCTCGACGGCGCGCTGTCTAACCTCGGGCGCATGCGTGCGAGTCCTAGTTGCTTCCGACATACCTGCCACTTCTTAGCCTTAGCCGTTAATCTGCTTTCTTACGTGCAAGTTAGATAGTAGCATTTTACTGTTTGCTCAAAGCAGTTAATTAAAATAGACGCGGCGTTATCTGGGCATTTGGCACCAAATTACGACATTTCTTTATCGATTATTTACGCTGGTAGCTGACTCGCAGCTAATCGTCATTCGCTTGTCAACAAAATTGGCATCTCTTTATGTCCTTTGGTATAGAGGATATAGTTATTAACCCCTCCCCCAATAATTTTGAGTGATCTGCAAGGCAGTAGACGTCCTCACTCCTCATGATTACCGCGCATTGCCATCCACCGGAGCAAAACAAAAAGGGCGGGACCTGCTGCGCTTGCAGGCCCCGCACCGGTTGACACCCGACGGGACACAGCCGGGCGAGACGGATCCGTGCTACCGCCCCGCCTGGCCGCGATGCTCAACTACAGCTCGTTGGCCGCGTGATACGCCGTGCGAATGGCGCTCGCGATGTCGGCGGTGCGCTCGCCCGAGCAGTCGCCCACGCAGGTCACGGGCACCGTCACGCCGTCCAGGTCAAACGCGTTGGCCTTGGAGCCCACGGCCATCACCACGTAATCGCAGGCGATATTTACCGGCTCCTCGGCGCCGTCCTCGGTGGTGCGCACGGCCTCCACGCCCTCGTCGGTAATGGCGGTCAGGCGGGTCTTCACGTGCTGCTCCACGTTGTGCTCGGCAAAGTCGCTCATAATCAGCGGCAGAATGGTCTCGGACTCGCCCGCGGCAATCTTGTCGAGCATCTCCACGATCGCCACCTCGCAGCCGTGCTGCAGCAGGTACTCGGCAGTCTCGGTGCCCACCAGGCCGCCGCCAATGACGGCGACGCGGCCCGTAAGCTCCACCTTGCCGGCCAGCACGTCCCAGCTCGAGACGACCTTGTCCGAGTCGGCACCCGGAACGGGGATGACCACGTCGTGCGCGCCCACGGCCACAATCGCGGCATCGGCGGCGTTGAGGTCCTCTGCCGTAGCGACGTGGCTGAGCTCAACCTTCACGCCCAGGCCAGGCAGAATCTTCTCGTAGTACTCGACCGAGCGCATGATCTCGTCCTTGCGCGGAGGCGCAGCCGCCAGCACAATCTGGCCGCCCAGATGATCGCTCGCCTCGTAGACGGTCACGTCGTAGCCGCGCTTGGCCGCCACGCGCGCGGCCTCCAGGCCGGCGATGCCGCCGCCCACCACGGCGACCTTCTTGTCGCCCTCGCCCGGCTTGATGGCGATGGTCGCCTCGTCGCCGTTCTCGGCATTGAGCACGCACGAAATGTACTTGCGGTTTTGAATCGCATCGACGCAACCCTTGTTGCAGTTGAGGCACTCGCGGATGGGCTCACCCGTGGCGGCCTTCAGCGCAATGTCGGGGTCGCACATGAGCGAGCGGCCATAGGCGATGATGTCGGCGGCGCCGTCTTCCAGAATCTTCTCGCCGGCCTCGACCGAAACCACGCGGCCCACGGTTGCCACCGGCACGGAGACCAGGGCCTTGACGCGCTCGGCCACGGGCAGCGTCCAGTTGTAGGGCATGGCGCCCATGGGCGGAATGGTGTCGCCCATGTTGCCGGTGTGGTTGGCCTGTGCGACCTGGATCATATCGATGCCCGCGCCCTCGAGCAGCTTGGCGAACTCGCAGGCCTCGTCGGGCTGCAGGCCGCCCTTGCCGCGCGGCGTGCCGTCGGGGTTCTCCATGATCACGGGGAGCTTGTACTCCACCATCAGCTGCGGCGCGGCTTCCTTAATGGCAGCGACGACCTCCAGCGCGTAGCGAACGCGGTTCTCGAACGAGCCGCCGTACTCGTCGGTGCGCTGGTTGAGGATGGCCGAGCACAGCGAACCCACCAGACGATCGCCGTGGACCTCGATGGCGTCGATGCCGGCCTGCTGCGCACGGGCGGCCGAGGCAGCGATGGCCTCCTTGATCTGGGTGAGTTGCTCTACGCTCGCCTCGTTCACAAAGTGCTGCATGTCGTGATGCAGCTTGGCGTAGGCCTGGTTGCGGATCTCGTTGGACTCGGCCATCTTGGCGGCAAAGGTCTCCTCGTCGCCGGCGGCCTTGGCCTCCTGCGCGGCCTTGGCGGCAGCCATGGAGCCCATGACCATGCGGCCGACACCGGGCACATCGTACTCGGGGTGGAACAGCTGCAGCGCGACCTTGGCGCCGTGCTTGTGGACGGCATCGGCCAGCGCCTTAAACGTGGGGATCTGGGCGTCGGTTGCCAGCTTGGGCGTGGGGCTTGCGGTCATGACGGGAGCAACGTCGCCGATGACGATGTAGCTCACGCCGCCACGGGCCAAGCGCTCGTAAAAAGCCAGGCTGCGCTCGCCGATGGAACCGTCACGCTCCTCGTAGCCGGTGGTCAGCGGCGGAAACATAATGCGGTTCTTGAGCTCAAGGGGGCCAACCGTAATGGGCTGGAGCAGCTTGGATGCAGGTGTGGTCATGGACATTCCTCTCTTGTAGGCGCGGCGGCGATGATGCCGCGTAGTTGTCTAGAGGATATGGCATGGGAGCACGGCGGCACAACGGAAATCGGCGAATATCAGGTGGCAGCAGGTGGATGGGGCGTGGCGGCCCGTCGGTTTGTCTCAATCTGTAACAGTTACTCGGCAAAACCGGGTCTTACTGTTACAGATCGAGATTTTGTTTGAGAGGCCGAGAATTGGACCGAAAACACGGTCCCGGAATAACAAAAAAGCTCGCCGGCTAGGCCGACGAGCTGCAAGTTCTTGGTCGCGGGGGCAGGATTTGAACCTACGACCTCCGGGTTATGAGCCCGGCGAGCTACCAGACTGCTCCACCCCGCAATGTCTGGGCGCCTCATGTGCGCAAGAAAGAATATTACGCGGGAGTTCGGTAAACGGCAAGGAAAAACTCGTGGAGCATAATTCCTTCATATTTAAACCCCTCAGCCCCTATCACCGTAAACGAATCGCAGCCGAGTGCCGTCGGCGGCGCGTATACAATGGTGCGCGTCCTTTTATGCCAACACTGGGAGTAGACATGCTGCTCGCTATCGATATGGGAAACACGCAGACGGCCATGGGCCTGTTTGACGGAGACGAGCTGGTGCAGTCGTGGCGCATGCCCACCGACCGCTCCTATACCGCCGACGAGATCAATGTGCGCCTGATGGGTTTCTTTAAGATGTACGGCCTTTCGCTCGACGCGGTCGACGCGATCGCCTTTGCCGGCGTGGTGCCGCAGCTCTCGCGCGAATGGCACGCCGTGGCCGACCGCATTGCCGCGGACGCCATCGTCATCGGGCCGCAGACGGCCGCGGTGACCAAGCTGCGCGCGGCGCGTCCCCAAGCCGTAGGCGCCGATCGCGTCGCTAACGCCGTTGCGGCCGAAACTTTCTACGGCGCGCCGGCAATCGTGGTGGACTTTGGCACCGCGACCAATATCGACGTCATCGATGAGGACGGTTATTACATTGGCGGAGCGATCGCGCCGGGCATTCGCATCTCCATGGACGCGCTTGCCGCCCGTGCCGCCAAGCTCGCCAGCGTGCCGCTCGAGGCGCCCGAGCACGCCATCGGCCGCGATACCGAGGAGTGCATCAAGGTCGGCGCCGTAACGGGCGCCGCTGCCATGGCCGAGGGCCTGGTCGCGCGCATGAAGCGCGAGCTGGGCCGCGAGGATGCCACCGTTATCGCCACGGGCGGTCTCGCCAGCATCGTCGCCGATTCGACCGATGCCTTCGACGTGGTCGATGGCCAACTCACCATTAAGGGCATCTGCGAAATCTACCGCCGCATGCAGGAGCTGGGATAGAGCAGGGGCTTAAGTCGAGCACGCCCGATGCCACAGTCCCCGCAAAGGCTCGCCAAGCCTATTCCTCAGATAAGCGAAACCCTCCCCGGCACAGGCCGAGAAGGGTCTTGTTGCCATCGTTATCTTTGAGCGCTGGCGCCCCGCGCTACAGCCCGCGAATTCGTACAGCCTCGGGCGGAAACTCCTGCTCGCCGGCATCGGTCTTGATGGTCGCGCGGCCCCAGATGTCCAGGCCCGCAAACACACCGACCGCAAGCGGCAAGCCGTTGGGAGACACCGCCGCAACCTGGCGGCCCAGCAGCGGCACCATGTCGAAGTACTCGCCCAGCACGGGAGCCAGCGGCCCTGCGGCGCCTTGCGGCGTGTTGGCAACAACCGCCCAGGCGTCCACGCGGGCCAGCACGGCGGCGGCCAGCGTCTCGACCAGCGCTTCGTCAGCCACGTCCACACCAAGCTCGCTCAGCGCCGAACGCTCAATATCCACCGTCACGGCACCGAACATGCCCGCAGCACCGGCACCGCCGTTCACGGCAACACGCGCGAGCGACGTCTCAAACGCAGGCGCACCGCACACGATATCGCTCGGCCACTGGATACCCACCTTACCGGCAAGGCCCAACCCCGGCGTCGAAGCCGTGCCCACAAGCGCGTCCATCATGCCCATAGCCGCCACAAACGGCAGGCCGTGGAAGGCATGCATGTTCACATCGGGGCGCACGACCAGCGAAAACATCAGCGATGCATCGCCCGCGCTCCACGCGCACCAGCCCGCGGACATGCCCTCGCGGCCCGCGTCGCGCGCCGCGTCGAGCTCGGTGCCAGCGGCAACAGCATTCATCTCGATCATCTACATACGCCCCAATTCGCCCACGATATGGCCCACGCGGTCCTCGGGCTCCTTGACCTCGACGCCGTTGTAGCGGAAGAACCGCGCCGGGTCGTGCATCAGGTCCTCGAGCGGCACCAGCACAAAATCGCGTTCGCCGATCAGCGGATGCGGCAGGCGCAGCTTTTTGCCGCCGTGGGTCTCGCCGTCCATCCACAGCAGGTCCAGGTCGATGGTGCGCGGACCGTTGGCCTTGGCCTTTTTGGAGCGGTCGCGCCCCAGCTCGGCCTCGATCTTCATAAGCTCGTCGAGCAGCACCAACGGCGCCAGCTCGGTCTTGATCTCGATGACGGCGTTGGCAAACGCGTCCTGGCGCGTCTCGTAGGCAGGCTCGCTCTCGTAGATCTTGGAGGAGTTGGACACGCAGGTGAGTGGAATCTCGGCGATCATCTCGCGTGCAGCGCGGATGTTGTCGCAGCGATGCCCCAGGTTGGAGCCCACAGCCACAAACGCGCGGCGCGGCTGCGGCTTGGCAACCGCCCAGTAACCGTTCAGGAACTGCGCAAAACCCGCGGCGTCGTGCACGCGCACGATGTTGGCACCGGCCTGGATGGCGCCCAGGCACACGCCAAACGTAGCGGCATCGCGCTCGGCGGCCTCGGTCACACCCGAGACGGCGCCCACAAAGCGCTTGCGCGACACGGCGCACATGAGCGGATAGCCCAGTGACGCCATCTTGGCAGTCTCGCGCTGGATGACGATGTCCTCGTTAGCCGACTTACCAAAGCCCGGGCCAGGATCAATGCAGATGCGGTCGCGCGACACGCCGGCATGGATGAGCGTGCGGGCCTGGTCGGACAGAAAGCCCATGACGCGGCGCATGATGGGCGCCGAATCGGGCAGGGTGAAGCGGCGGAGCTGCGAGGTGGGCACGTAGGCTTCCTCGCGGCGGGCGCTGCGGCGCATCATGGCGGCCAGGCGGTCATTGGACTCCGATGCGGCCTCGGTGGCTGCGGGAGTGGCCTCGGGCGCGACGGTCTCGGCGGCAGTAGCCTGCTCGGCGGCCGGCGTCTCCCGCTCGCTTGAAGGCTCGGACGTGGGCTCCGGTTCGCCAAACGGCAACGAGGGCTGCACCACGCCGCCCGGAAGCTTGGCCTCCGGCTTAGGCTCACCCAGCAACTTGCCGCGACGGCGGCGAGCCGGCTTCTCGGCCTCACGCGCGGCCTCGGCAGCCGCCTCGCGCGCCTTCTCGGCAACAAACGCCGCTGCCGAGGTATCGAGCTGCACCGTTGCGTGCGTGCGGGTGGGCGCGGCGACCTCGCCGGCATGCATCACGATGATGCCGCAGGTGCTCGTCTTAACAAACTCGACCATCTTGGGATCGGTGAAGCCGGTCACGTCGTTGACGATCGAGGCGCCGCAGCGCACGGCCGCCTTGGCAACCGCCACATGACGCGTGTCGATCGAGACGATGGCGCCCTCCTTGGCCAGCGCGCGCACCACGGGCAGCACGCGGCGAGCCTCCTCGTCGGGGTTGACCGGGGTAAAACCAGGGCGCGTGGACTCGCCGCCCACGTCGATGATGTCGGCGCCGGCGTCAAGCATCGCCAGGCCGTACTCGATGGCGGCATCCGGGTCGAAGTGCTCCCCGCCGTCGCTAAACGAATCGGGCGTCACGTTGAGGACGCCCATGATGCGCGGACGGTCAAAGCTGAGCTCGTACTTTCCGCACCGCCATGTCTTGCTGTCGTTCGCCATGAACATCCTCCTAAAATGCCCACACCGCCGAGCTTGGGGAGCTGGCGGCGGGGTCGCTTTGCACTCAGTCTTTCTATTGTATCCGCGCACACGGGCTAGAACGCAAACGCGGCCGCGATGTCGCAAGAAATCAGCAGGTCGGCATTTGCATCCTGATCGGTGGGAGCAAGGTTGCATATGGCCAGCGTATCGCCGGTAAAGTAACGCGTAAGGCCTGCCGCCGGATACACCACGAGCGAGGTCCCGCCCACAATGAGGGCATCGGCCGCGGCGATGGCGGCAACGGCACCGGTCAGCACGTGCTCGTCGAGCGGCTCCTCGTAGAGCACTACATCGGGCTTGATGCGGCCGCCGCACGCGGGACACGCAGGCACGCCCGCGGCGTCCTCGTGCTCGCGCGAGCAAATCCACTCGGCGCTATAGACCGCGCCACACGACTGGCAAATGTTGCGATGGACCGATCCGTGCAGCTCAAACACGCGCCGTGAGCCGGCCATCTGATGCAGGCCGTCGATATTTTGCGTCACCACGGCATTTAGCTTGCCGGCGCGCTCCAGCTCGGCCAGCTTAGTGTGGCAGCGATTGGGCTTGGCGCCAAGCGCGATCATCTTGGTGCGGTAGAAGTCGAAGAACTCGGCCGGATGCGCCTCGTAAAAGCTATGCGAGAGCATGGTCTCGGGCGGGTAGGCAAACTGCTGGTGATACAGGCCGTCCACGCTGCGGAAATCGGGGATGCCACTCGCCGTGGAAACGCCCGCGCCACCAAAGAAGACCACGCGCTTGTGGGTGCCGAACAGCTCCGCCAGCGCGGCGGAGGCCTGCTTGGGGTCCGATATTGCCTGCGTCATATGAGTCCTCCGTCCTTGTTAGTCGGGCAGCGTTGGACGACGTCCCAGCATGCGGCCTTTAAGTCAGCATGCGCGGAGCCCACCGCGCCCCTGTTGCGCTAATCTTAAGCCTGCCAACCCCGTCGAAAGGACACCATGCCTCAGACTTACACTTTCGCCTCGTGGAACGTTAACGGCCTGCGCGCCGTGCTCAAAAAGGACCCGAGCTTTATCCAGATCGCGCAAGAACTCGACGTCGATATCCTGGCGTTGCAAGAGACCAAGCTGCAAGAAGGCCAGGTTGATATTGACCTGCCCGGCTATCGCCAAACCTGGAGCTGCGCCGAGCGTAAAGGCTATTCGGGCACTGCGGTCTTTAGCCGCCAGGAACCGCTGCGCGTGCTGCACGCTGACGCGCTGTTACCCTACGCCGGCGAGGGCGAGGCGGCCGAACTCGTCGCCCAAGCCGCGACCGAGGGCCGCGTCTGCGCGCTGGAGTTCGACAAGTTCTGGTTTGTGGATGTCTACACTCCCAACGCGCAAAACGAACTCGCCCGCATCGACGTGCGCATGGCCTGGGACGATGCCTACCGCGACTTTTTGAACGCGCTCGAGCGCGAGACCGGCAAACCCGTCGTAACCTGCGGCGACTTTAACGTGGCGCACGAGGAGATCGACCTTAAGAACCCCAAGTCCAACCGCGGCAACGCAGGCTTTTCGGACGAGGAGCGCGGCAAGTTTACCGAGCTGCTCGACGCCGGCTTTACCGATACCTGGCGCGCGGCAAATCCGGACGTCGAGGGCGTCTACAGCTGGTGGAGCTACCGCTTTAATGCCCGCAAGAACAACGCCGGCTGGCGCATCGACTACTTCCTGGTAAGCGACGCAATCGCCGACAACGTACGCGACACCGGCATCCGCGGCGACATCTTCGGCAGCGACCACTGCCCCGTCACCCTCACGCTAGAGCTCTAGCCCCAAGTAATTCCTGGGGGACAGAGGAAAACAGATCATGTGACCCCCCTCCCCCCCTATAAGTTGCGGTGGAATAGTTCCTGTTTGGGTAGCAAATAGCCAAAAACGAGAACTATTCCACCGCAAGTTCGTGAAGGAACGCGAAATGCCTTACAGCCCGTATTTCACGACGACGCGGTTGATGCGGCGACACCAGGGCTTGTACAGAGCGGCCAAAAACACGCAGGTCGCAAGGCCGTGCGTGATATCGAATGGCACCGCCGTGGCAAGACGCGCTACGGCGCCTGCCCAGGTGAGCGGCTGCACAAAACCGATGATGTCATACGCATTGATCACGACGCCGTACAGCAAGCCCGACGCAAAGCCATACGCCATCAGCGCCGGCAATCGCACGGTGCCGTCGGCGCGGTCGAACGCACCCGCGTACGCCAGCGCGCCGCCAACATAGCCAACCAGGCCCCAGGCATACATCTGCCACGGCGTCCACATGCCCTGCCCAAAAAAGAAATTGCTGGTCAGCGCCGCCAACGCACCGACCATAAAACCATTGCGGCGACCAAGCGTCGCCCCCGCGATAATGGCGATGGCGCTCACCGGTTTAAAGTCGGGAATGGGCCCAAACAGAATGCGCCCCGCCGCCGCCAGTGCCGCCAGCACCAGCGTGGGCATAATCTGGCGCAAGCCCGGACGAGATGCCTCGTAACCCGCAAAGAACAGCGCGAGCACCAGCGCCACCACAATCAGCATGGCCAACGCCGCCTGCTCAACACCCGCCAGCAACGCGGCAGCCATCACCGCCGGCACCGCCAACAACAGCGGGATCTCCAGTTTTGCAAGCAAACGCGAGAAACGACAGTCCGTCATCCCATCACGCCCTATAGAACACGTTGTCGGCAAAGAAGTCGGCCGGGGACTCCATGCAGGCAATCTCGCCGTCAAACATCATGGCGACGTCGTCGGCTACCTGCTCGGCAAAGTCCAAATCGTGCGTAGCCATGATGACGGTGCCGCCAGCCTTCGCATGGTCACGCAGGGCGCGGGCGATGGTGCGGCGGCTGAACAGGTCTAGACCCTTGGTGGGCTCATCGAGCAATAGCAGTTCGGGGCCGATTAGCAGCAGTTTTGCCAATGCAAGCAGTTGCCGCTGCCCGCCCGAAAGATCGTACGGATGGCGTCCATCCAGACCCGACAACCCCAAGCTCGCCGCACGCTCCCGCGCCAAGTTCTCGTCATATCCGCAGGTCGAGGCCCATTCCATCAGCTCATCGCGAACCGTCTCGGCAACCAGCAATGCTTTGGGATTCTGAGGCAGCAGCGCCGCCGAGGCCGCTCCGCGCACCATGCGGCCGCGCTGCAGCTTGGCGGTCTTCGCCAGCACCGAGAGCATCGTCGACTTGCCGCAGCCGTTACCGCCAACAACCGCATGCACCGCACCGGCCGAAAACGACGCATCGAGCCCACGCAACACCCAGCCGGACGCTCGATCGTAGCGAAACCAACCTTCCGACAGGGTGGTAGCCGACCCAACGTGCATTTTTTGGAGTATTCTGCTTCCATCCGTGCGCGAGAAGGCTTCCAAGCCGTTCTCGAGCGACGTTTGCGCCACAAATTCGGACAATTTGTCCAATTCTGAACTTTTTTTCGCGCTCGATACGTCCCCGGGCGGCTCCAGAGAGCCCAAATTGTCCTCACGCCTGCTGAATACTCCGTTTTTTGCACATCGGATGGCACCCCACCCCAACGTGTCATCGGAAAACAGCGATTCTCGGCGTCCCAAAGATGCCATATCCGCCGCCTCGTGCACGCGGCCATCCTCAATCCGGTACGCACACGTCGCGTATTCGAGCATTGGGCGCGGCTGATGCGTCGCCACAACAACCGTGCAGCCCAGCTCGCGATTCACACGAAACAGCGCGTGCAGGAAATTCTTCTCGGCAACGGGATCGAGCTGAGACGTGGGCTCGTCGAGCAGCAGCACGTGCGGGCGCAGCGCCAGAACGGCGGCAAGCGACAGCAGCTGCTTGCGGCCACCCGAAAGCGTATCGGTATCGCGGTGGAGCCAATCCTCCAACCCAAAGAAATAGCTGGTCTCGGCCACGCGACGGCGCATCTCGTCACGCGACATGCCTAAGTTTTCCAGGCCAAACGCCATCTCGTGCCACACGGCCTCGCACACGATCTGGTTCTCGGGATCCTGGAACACATAACCCACGCGCTCCGCCGATGCCCGCACATCCATGTCGGCGACGGGCTCGCCCAGCACGCGCGCATCGCCAGTGCGCTCGCCCACCGGAGCGATCTCGGGCTTGAGCAGCGACAGCAGCGTCGACTTACCCGATCCGGTACCGCCAACAAGCAGCGCAAATGCACCTTGGGGAACAGACCAGTCGAGCCCCTCGAGCACCGCAGCATCAGCATCGGGGTAGGCAAAGCTCAGGCTCCGCACCTCAATCGCTGGCATATCCGGGCCGCACGCAGCGCCCGACACCGGGCCCCTGTCCAACCGAGCCATCAGCCAAACCTCTTCTCATCAATCGCGTGCAATGCGCAAGGCAGCATCATCCAGGCAGCGTACACGACATAGCCCAGCCACGGCGCCGGCACCGAGAGCTGCGGATAAAACGAATACTGCGTCGTCGCGGTCGCCGCCACGGCCACCGCGGCAGCACCAAACAGCGCAAGCCCGACCAGCGCGGCAACATCGCCGCGCCCCAGCCGATACCGCGCATACGTCGTTCGACGCGTCGCGGCGCCCCACCCACGGGAGCGCATGGCGTCCGCGCGCTCCAGCGAATCTTCCATGCCCCAGCCCATCAACACGCTCGACGCCCGCAGGCGCGATCGCACGGGATCGGTGGGCGCGCGGCCCGGCACATCAATCGCATCCTGCACCGCCAGCACCGTACGACCGCGGCGTAAAAACTGTGGGATAAGCCTCATGCACATCGAGATCATGAGCGCAATCACCGGTGCGGCATTGCCCAGCAGCGCGAGCACCTTGTCGTATTCGAGCATCGACGCCGCGGCCTCAAACCACAGCACGCTCGCCACAAACAGCCCGCCCATGCACAGGCCGTATACCATGCTTTCCAGATACACCGCGCGCATGCCAATACGGAACAGCTCCGTCGAGCCCGAGGCGCTAAACAGCGGATTGACCAGCGCGATAATCAAAATCACCGGCAGCTGCCAGCGGAGTGCGCCCAGCGTGCGGGCAGCCCCGCGCGTCGCAAATCCATACGCCAGCCCGCCCGCAAGTGACAGCGCAATCAGCACCGGCTGCATCGAGAACATGGTGAGCCCCAGCGTCAGCACCATGTAGAGGGCCGGCACAGCCGGATGCGACATCGAGAATGCCGCGACGGGCTCGCCGCCAAACTCCTCTTGTATGTTGTCCACGGGCACCCCCGTCCCCTCGCTCAAACGACAGCTCCGCAGCACCGCCAACGCCGCACGCAAGCAGCGCAAACGCCACGCCGGCGGCACCGACATCGGCCGCCATGAGCCAATCGCTACGCGCTCAACATATGCCTGCGGTATCATATTGCGCCGTGTATCGTTTCCAAACACACGTCTCTATAACGTAACAGGAGATCACATGGACGCAACCGCAATTATCCTCGCTGCCGGCGAGGGCACCCGCATGAAGTCGAACCACTGCAAGGTTTCGCACAAGATCCTGGGCAAGCCCATGGTTCAGTGGATCGTCGACGCCACCATCAAGGCCGGCTGCAGCCGCGTCGTGGTCGTCATCGGCAGCCACGCCGACGAGATGCGCGCCCTCATCGACGGCGCCTACGCCAGCAGCGCCACCAAGGTCGAGTGCGTCGAGCAGACCGAGCGCCTGGGCACCGGCCACGCCGTGAAGGTCGCGCTCAAGGCCTGCGGCATCACGCAAGGCCCCGTCGTCGTGCTCAACGGCGACTTGCCGCTCATCACCGCCGACACCGTCGCCAAGTTCGCGCAGACCGTCGCCACCGGCGAGCTCGCCTGCACCGTCATGACCATGACCCCGCCCGACCCCTTTGGCTACGGCCGCATCAAGCTGGGCGCCGACGGCCAGATCGAGCGCATCATCGAGCAGAAGGACTGCACGCCCGAGCAGGCCGCTACGCTGCTGGAGTGCAACGCCGGCTGCTACGCCTTCGACGGCGCGCAGCTCGCCGCCCACATCAACGAGATCGGCAACGACAACGCGCAGTCCGAGTACTATCTGCCCGACATGCTCGAAATCCTCAAGGGTCACGGCCAGGCGGTCTCCATCTTCCACTGCGATGACTACCGCGACGGCCTGGGCGTCAACAGCCGCATCCAGCTCGCGCAGCTCACCGCCATTGCGCGCGACCGCATCAACGAGCACTGGATGGCCGAGGGCGTCACGTTCATCGATCCCACGCAGGCCTGGATCGGCCCCGACGCCGTTATCGGCCGCGACACCGTCGTGTGGCCGCAGACGCATCTGATCGGCCACGTCACCGTGGGCGAGGAATGCCAGCTCGGCCCCAACAGTCGCCTCACCGACACCACCGTCGGCAGCGGCTGCACCATCGATGAGACCATCGCCATCGAGGCCGTCATCGAGAACGGCGTCGACTGCGGCCCGCGCGCCTACCTGCGCCCGGGCACCCACATGCTCGACGGCTCCAAGGCCGGCACGCACGTGGAAATCAAGAAGTCCACGATCGGCGAGGGCTCTAAGGTGCCGCACCTGTCCTACATCGGCGACACCACCATGGGCTCCGGTGTCAACGTGGGCGCGGGCTCCATCACCTGCAACTACGATGGCGTGCACAAGCACAAGACCGTCATCGGCAAGGACGCCTTCATCGGTTCCGACACCATGATGGTCGCGCCCGCCCAGATCGGCGGCGGCGCGCTCGTGGCCGCCGGCTCCGTCATCACCGAGCCGGTCCCGGCAGATGCACTCGGCCTGGGCCGCGCCCGTCAGGTAAATATTGAGGGCTGGGCCGCCAATTACCGCCGCCGTCTGCACGAGGACGACAAGGCATAACGTTTTACCAAGCATCTAAGGAGCTGTTCCATGGGGGGCGGCTCCTTTTTCTATCGTGACCTGCGCGGCCGGATGAGTGGTCGGTTCGTGTCCGTTGGCGGTAAAGACGTTATCAAGACTCGATAAACCCCGCCGCGCGGTTACAATGCAACAAGGCATCTATATGGCATTCGATATAAAGGAGAAGGGTAATGCCGATTAATGATCCCGAGAAGTCGGAGAATATGCGCAAGTCCATCCGCGTGTATTCCGGTTCCTCCAACCGTCCCCTCGCTCAGAAGATCGCTGAGTACCTTGGGGTCGAGCTTTCGGGCCTTACGCTAAAGCAGTTCGCCAACGGTGAGATTTACGCCCGCTACGACGAAACCGTCCGCGGCGCCGACGTCTTCCTGATTCAGTCCGTGGCCGGCGGCAACGTCAACGACATGCTCATGGAGCTGCTCATCGCCACCGACGCTGCCAAGCGCGCATCCGCCCGCTCCATCACCGCCGTCATCACCCACTACGGCTATGCCCGCCAGGACCGCAAGGCCGGCCCGCGTGAGCCCATCACCGCCCGCCTCGTCGCCAACCTGCTCGAGCGCGCCGGCGTCAACCGCATCATCACCCTCGACCTGCACCAGGGCCAGATCCAGGGCTTCTTCGATATCCCGGTTAACCACCTGTCCGCGCTGCCGCTGTTTGGCCAGTACTACAACGACATGCACTTCGACACCGACAACCTGGTTGTCGTCTCCCCCGACGTGGGTCGCGCCAAGGCCGCCAAGAAGCTGTCCGACATGCTCGGCTGCGACCTGGCCATCGCCCACAAGGGCCGTCCGCGCCACAACGCCGCCGAGGTCATGGGCATCATCGGTGACATCAAGGGCAAGACCTGCATCATCAACGACGACATGATCGACACCGCTGGCACCCTGTGCGCCAACGTCAAGGAGCTCAAGGCTATGGGCGCTGGCGATATCTACGTCTGCGCCACCCACGGTATCTTCTCCGGTCCGGCCATCGAGCGTCTGAACGACGCCCCGATCGTCGAGTGCCTCGTCACCGACGCCATTCCCGTCGAGGTCGGCGGCAAGATCAAGACCATCTCGGTCGCCGAGGAGTTCGCTCAGGCCATCTCCGCCGTTTACCACGAGGAGCCCGTCTCCACGCTCGTCGGCGGCGACTTCGCGCTGTAGTCGCATCGTCCTTGCAACCCGGCGCATCGCCGTCGGAACAGAAG